>DATBCA010000084.1:0-4801 GCA_036270715.1 Solirubrobacteraceae bacterium | reverse complement strand
CGCCGCTGCAAGTACGAGCCGACGTGCTCGCGCTACGCGGTCGAAGCGATTCGCGAGTACGGCGTCTTTCGGGGCATCGTGATCGCAGCGTGGCGAGTGCTGCGGTGCAACCCGTGGAGCTACGGCGGGTACGATCCGGTGGACGCTCAGCGGCTGTTCAGGCGCGCGCGCGGAGCGAGCGCATGAGCGACCGGCCGACGTCCGCGCCGGCGACGTCCGAGCCCCCTCCGACGCGGCCGCGAACGCCGTGCCGGGCTCCAGTGCGCGGCGGTCGTGGGCTGCGGAAAGCGTCGATCTAGACGATGCACCTCCTCGCAACGAACTTCATCGAGAACGCGTTCTCGCCGCTGATCACCCTGTTCGAAGCGATCATGGTGTTCATCCACGCCCACCTCGTGGGCGGCAGCTGGGGCCTTGCGATCGTCGGCCTCACCGTGGTGATCCGCGCGGTGCTCGTCCCGCTGACGTTCCGGCAGTTGAAGGCGATGCAGGAGATGCAGCGCCACGTCCCGGAGATGCAGGCGCTGAAAGAGAAGTACAAGGACGACAAGCAGCGTCAGCAGCAGGAGCTGATGAATTTCTACCGCGAGAACAAAATCAACCCGCTCGCGTCGTGCCTGCCGCTGCTGCTCCAGCTGCCGGTGTTCGTCTCGCTGTTCTACATGCTGCGCAGCGACCTGAAGAAGCACATCTGCGGCTCGCAGCTCGTCACGCACTTCAACGCCGCCAAACATCTGGTCGGCACGCACGCGATCACAGCGGTGTCGCACCTGCCCGGGAAATACATCGAAAAAACGAGCTGCAACTCCGTCGCTCCGCACTCGGCGAAGTTCCTGTTCCTCCCCGACATCACGAACAAGGCGACCGGCGTCGCGCTCGTCGTGCTGCTGGTGCTCTACGTCGGCTCACAGGTGTTCTCGACGGTCGTCGCGACGGCGACCGCCGACCCGAACCAGCGGCGGATGATGCTCCTCCTGCCGTTCGTCTTCGTCGCGCTGATCTTCAAATTCCCCGCGGGCCTGCTCGTCTACTGGATCACGACGAACCTGTGGACGATCGGCCAGCAGTTGGTCATTCGCCGGCTGATGCCGCCGCCGCCGAAACCGCCCGCGAAGGGCGACAAACCCGGACGCGGCGGGTCTCCGAACGGCAAGCCCGACCTCCCGGTCGACGGCGCGGCGAAGGGCGAGCCGGCGCTCGCCGGCGTGGGAGGCACGGGCGCGCGTTCGAGCACCGCGCCGCCGCCGCGGCCGCCGCGCAAGAAAAAGAAACGCTCCGGTAGGCGCAGATGACGCCTGCCGACGCCGCGGACGAAGACCTGATCGAGCCGGCGGAAGCGCTCGAGGAGTTGCTCGAGGAGATCGCCGACGGGCTCGGGCTCGACGTCGACGTGGAGGTCGAAGAATCGGGTGACGCGCTGATCGGACGCCTCGAGGGAGACGACGTCGGCCTCTTCATCGGGCGCCACGGCCAGACGATCGACGCCGTGCAGCACCTCGCCCAGCGAATCGTGTTCCCCGATGGCCCCTCCGACGTCCGGGTGACGATCGACGCCGACGGCTATCGCAAGCGCCGCGAGCAGCTGCTGCGCGCGGACGCCGACGACGCGGCCGAAGAGGTCCTGCGTTCGGGCCACCCCGTCGAGCTCGACCCGATGCCGCCCGCCGAGCGACGGGTGATCCACGAGTACCTGCGCGACCGCGACGGGGTCTCCACGCACAGCGAGGGCGACGAACCCGACCGCTTCATCGTCGTCTCGGCCACGGACTAGCGCGACGACGGTGTTTCACGTTTTACGCCCGGCCATCTTTGGCGCGGGTGTTTCACGTTTTACGCCGACTCACGGCACCCACGCGCGGAGCCTCGGTGCTGGTGGGCGAGCACGCAGGCGCCTCGGCGATGTGTTTCACGTTTTACGCCAGCGGCGGCGGTCGCGGTGAGCGTCCCGAGCTCTCTGGATCTCGTGCGCGAGGTCAACCTCGAGTTGAGCGAAAAGCAGGCACGGCAATTGGCATGTCTGCTCGACGTTCTCGAGGGGGATGAACATGCGCCCACCGCGGTCCACGAGCGGGCGCGAGCGGCAAAGGCGCACATTGCGGACTCTCTCGTTGGGCTCGAGGTCGAGGCGGTGGCGAAGGCCGAGACGATTGCGGACGTGGGCTCGGGCGCGGGCTTTCCGGGGTTGCCGCTCGCGGTCGCGCTTCCCGGCGCGGACGTGCGCCTCGTCGAGAGCCAGCGCAGGGCGTGCGAGTTCATCGAACGAACGTGCACGGCGGCGGGCGTGGCCAACGCGCACGCGGTGCGGGCTCGCGCGGAGGGGTGGCGGGAGGGCGTGCGAGCGCACGACGCGGTGCTCGCGCGCGCGCTCGCGCCGCAGCCCGTAGTGCTCGAGTACGCGGCGCCGCTACTGCGGCCGGGCGGAGCGCTCGTGGATTGGCGCGGGCGACGATCGCGCGAGGAGGAGGAGGCGGCGCGCGCGGCGGCGGCGCAGCTCGGTCTCGAGCTCCGCGAGATACGTCGCGTGACGCCGTTCGGGGGCGCGCGCGAGCGGCACCTGCACGTGTTCGCGAAGGTCGCGGAGACGCCTGCGCGCTTCCCGCGGCGAGCCGGGGTCGCGCGCAAGCGCCCGATCGCGAGTGTGGCGTCTGACCGCGGCCGCGGCTAGCGTGCGATGACTGTGGCGACGGTTTACGCGATCGCGAACCAGAAGGGCGGAGTGGGGAAGACGACTACCGCGGTGAACGTGAGCGCGTGCATCGCCGAGGCGGGGTATCGCACGCTGCTGGTGGACGTGGATCCGCAGGCGAATGCGACGGTGGGGCTCGGGGTTGCGCGAACGAGCGCGCCTGGTCTGTACGAGGCCCTCGCGGGCGTCGCGAGGATCGACGACGCGGTCACGCGGACGAGCATCGAGGGCCTCGAGCTCGTGCCCGCGGGCGCGGGCCTTGCAGGAGCCAACATCGAGCTGCCGCGGATCGCGGGCTTCGAGCAGCGCCTGCGCGAGTGCCTCGAGCCGGTGCGCGAGCGCTACCGCTTCGTGATCCTGGACTGCCCTCCGTCGTTGGGCCCGCTGACGGTGAGCGCTCTGGTCGCCGCGGACCGCGTGATCGTGCCCGTCCAGACTGAGTACTTCGCGCTCGAGGGCCTGGCCGGACTGCTCGATACGCTCGCGCTGGTGCAACGCGAGCTGAACCCCAGGCTTACGATCGCCGGGATGATCCTGACGATGCACGACGCCCGCACGCGCCTGGGGCGCGACGTTGAGCGGGAGGTACGCGAGCACTTCCCCGAGCTGGTGTTCTCGACGGTGATACCGCGCAACGTGCGCGTCGGAGAGGCGCCGAGCTACGGCCTGCCGGTCACGCACCACGACCCCAACAGCGCCGGCGCGGAGGCGTATTTCGAGCTCGCGAAGGAGGTGGCCGCACGTGGCTAGGCCGATCCCGGGGATGGGCAGGGGGCTCCAGGCGATCCTCTCGGCCTCGGCCGAGTCCCCGCGGCAGGCGGACGATGGAGGGCCTATCGAGGAGCTGCTCGAGCTGCCGCTCGAGCTGATCGTCGCGAACTCGCGCCAGCCTCGCCGCCGCTTCGATGAAGACGCGCTGCAGACGCTCGCCGACTCGCTCTCCGAGCGCGGCGTGTTGCAGCCGGTCCTCGTCCGGCCGAGGGCGGGTGGCAGCTACGAGCTGATCGCGGGCGAGCGACGTCTGCGCGCGGCGCGCCTCGCGGGGCTCGACTCGATCCCCGCGATCGTCCGCGAGCGCGCGGACTCGGAGGTGCTCGAGCTCGCGCTGATCGAGAACATGGCGCGCGCCGATCTGAGCCCGATCGAGGAGGCGGTGGCGTGCGCCGCGCTGACCGAGGAGCTCGGCCTGACGCGCGAGCAGGTCGGCCGGCGGGTGGGGCGCACGAGGGTCGCGGTGAGCAACCTCATACGCCTGCTCGACCTGCCCGACGAGGTGATCGAGCTGCTGCAGAAAGGGTCGATAACGGAAGGGCACGGCCGCGCGCTGCTGCTCGCCGACGATCACCGGGCGCGCGCGAAGCTCGCGCGCTCGGCGGTGGCCGAGGGGTGGTCCGTACGCACGCTCGAAGCTCGCGCGCGCGAGAGCAACCGTTCGCCGCAGCGCCGGCGCATCGCGGGCGTCGGAGGCGAGGCGCTGCACCCCGACGCGGCGGAAGCCGCGCGTGAGGTCGAGGAGCTGCTGTCACGCGCGCTCGGCGTGGAGGTGCGCGCTCGCCCCGCGCGTGGAGGGGGATTCCGAGTCGAGCTGCTACTCAAGGGCGCGCAGGAGGCGACCGAGCTCGCCGCGCGGCTGCTCCCGCGGGTCGCCGCGTAGCGACGCGAACGCGCCACCGACGCGCGCGGGTAGTGGGTCAGTTTGAAATCGAGCTAGCGCTTCGCGCAAGTGGCGGTTCTCTTGCGTAGATCGACGACTATGCCGCCGCCGCGCGGGCACAGTGCTCTAATGATTCCCCCGTATCGGTTTGCATGTTCCGGCAGTTCGACGCAAGCGAAATGCGTGCGACTGACGGTCAGTCGCACATGCCCGGGCGAACATAGATCTCGCGTGGCTTCTGTGACCGCGCGCGTTGCGAGTTCGTCGCACTGCTTGATACTTCGGCAGGCCGATGACGCTGGTCGGTGCGCCCCACCACACCCAGACGGGATCGCGAATGCAAGCGCGATCACCAGCCCCCGTCCGCACCATCGCGGCACTCGGCGCACCGTCGCAGCGTAGCGCTACGATCAATCGCGTGCCGAAGCGCTCAAGCAAACCACGCGACCTGAACCAGTGAA
>DATBCA010000083.1:0-3243 GCA_036270715.1 Solirubrobacteraceae bacterium | reverse complement strand
GCGTCGTCGCCGAGGACGGCGAGCTCGCCGAAGAAGTCGCCGGGACCCATCTCGTCGATGCGCTCGCCGCCGCGGAGGACCTCGACGGTGCCGTCCTCGATGATCATGAACTCGTATCCGTAGTCGCCCTCGTGTACGAGCCTCGTCCCCGCGGGCGCGTGCACGTCGTCGATCATGCGCGCGAGCATCGACTGCTGCGCGGGCGTGAGCTCCTTGAAGGGAGCGAGGCGCGCTACGCGGGTGACATCCACGGCGCGCACGATTTTCTCACACCCCGCGTGGTCGCCGGCCCGTGCGCGTCGGTACGCGCGTGCGCGAGCGGCGCGTTGCTTGGTACCGTTCGGCGACGCCGTGTCGTCCGTGGAGGAGAACGCCGTGTCGGACGTGTCGCTTCAGAACGACGCGCTTTCGGGCGCGCCCGCGCACGGCGGCGAGCTGCCGGGCGCGGAGGAGCGCTCCAAACGCGTACGGCCCGCGCCGCTGTTTAGCGACCGCTCGCGCCCCGCGCAGATCATCCTCGGCGGCGTCGTGCCCCTCCTCTTCGGGGGCGGCGTCGGCGTCGTCCTCGGGGTGTCCGCGACCTGGTACTGGGTGGCCGGGGGCGTCGCGGCGATCGGCGGCGTGCTCGCGGGCCTCGAGCACCGCGACGGCTGGGGCGGCGCCGACCGGGGGCTCGTCGGCGGATCGCTGTTCGGCCTCGGGGTCCTGATCGCGCATGCGATCGCGGGCACCGAAGCGCAGGTCTCGCTCGGCAAATTCCCGCCGCTGCTGATCGTGATCGACGCCTTCGCGGGGATCCTCCTCGGTGCGATCGGCGGGCGCATCGCCCGCGCGACGCGGCGGCGCACGTAGCGAGTTGCGCACGCTGATCGTCGGTCACGGCGGCCGCGAGAGCGCGCTCGCGCGCGCGATGGCGCGCAGCAGCGAGCTGCATGCGTTCGTCGGGCACGAGAACCCGACGATCGTGCGCCACGCGCGCGCGTCCGGGGGAACGCACGCGGTGGGGGACGTCTGCGATCCGCGGGCGGTCGCGGCCTTCGCGCGAGAGCGCGCGATCGACGTCGCGATGGTGAGCGCCGACGAGCCCCTCGCGGCGGGCGTCGTCGACGCGCTCCACGCGCAAGGGACGCGCGCGGTGGGACCGACGCGGGCGGGCGCGGAGATCGAGTGGAACAAGGCTTTCGCGCGCGAGCTGCTCGCAGAGGTCGCGCCCGAGGCGGTGCCCGAGCTTCGCGTCGTGCGCGACGGGGCCGAGGTCGAGCAGGCGATGGCGTCCTTCGGCGCGCGCGAGGTCGCGGTGAAGCCGTCGGGCCTGACGGGCGGCAAGGGCGTGAAGGTGATGGGCCCGCACCTGCGCAGCCACGCGGAGGCGCGCGAGTACGCGCTGGCGCTGCTCGCGCGCGGGGGCGCGGGCGAGAGCGTGCTGATCGAGGAGAAGATCGCGGGCGCGGAGTTCACGATCCAGGCGCTCAGCGACGGGCGCACGGTGGTGTTCCCGCCGAGCACGTACGACTATCCCTTCCGCTTCGACGGCGACGAGGGGCCGGGCACGGGCGGGATGGGCTCGCTATCGCTGCCGACGCCGACGCTGCCGTTCATGACGCCGCGACACTACGAGGAAGCGTGCACGATCATCGCGCAGGTGATCGAGCGCCTGCGCGAGCGGGGCCGCCACTTCACGGGCGTCATGAACAGCGGCTTCTTCGCGACGGCCGACGGGGTGAAGGTGATCGAGTTCAACGCGCGCTTCGGCGATCCCGAGTGCATGAACATCATGAGCCTGTTCGCGGGCGACTGGCCGCAGGTGATGGAGCGCATGTGCGCGGGTGAGCTGCGCGAGCGCGATGTGCCGCTGCGCGAGGAGGCGTCGGTGGTGCTGTACCTGGTCTCGCCGGACTACGCGCTGCGCGCGGGCGGCGCTTACGAGTTCGTGCTCGACGAAGGCGCGATGGCGAAGTCGGGGTGCGAGGTGTTCTTCTCCTCGGCGGTCCACGTGTCGCAGAGCACGTACCGGACGGTCGGCACCTCGCGCGCGGTTGCGCTCGCGGCGACGGCACCCGAGCTCACGGCGGCGACCGAACGCGTCCGCGCGTGCGCGGCGACGGTCCCCGTGCTCGAGTGGCGAGCAGACGTCGGCGACCCGAACTACCTCGACGGGCTCGCGAAGCTGCTCGCGGCTGCGTAGCGGCTCGGCGGCGCTTCGTGCAACGATGCGAGCGTGATCGTCGAGCGCGCGATGCACCCGCAGTTTCTCTCGAACACGTACCTCGTCGCCGACGGCGAGGGCGGGCCCGCCTTCTTCATCGACGCCGGCGGGCCGGTCGGGCCGCTGATCGAGGCGGCGGAGCGCGAGGGTCTCGAGCCGACGCACGTGCTCCTCACGCACCACCACTTCGACCACGTCTCGGAGGTCGGCGCGCTGCGCGATCGCTGGCCGCAGATCGCGGTGATGATCAGCCCGCTGGAGCGCGACCTGCTCGCGGGCGGCGGCGCGGACGATGGCGAGGGCGCGGCGAACGGCCTGGCGACGGTCGACGCCGGGGAGGCGCTGCGCTTCGGGGCGCTCGAGGTGCGCCCGCTGCGCACGCCGGGGCACACGGCGGGAATGCTGTCGTTTCTCGTGAGCGACGGCTCGCAGGCGGCGGTCTTCACCGGCGACACGCTCTTCAAGAACTCGGTCGGGGGTGTGCGCGCGCCCGGCCACACGACCTACTCGGACCTACGCGACTCGATCATGGGAACGCTCATGGAGCTGCCGCCCGAGACTGTGATCCACCCGGGTCACGCGGACCCGACGACGGTCGCGGCGGAGTGGAACAACAACCGCTTCATCCGCGTGTGGCGCGGGCTGGACGGCGAGGGCTCCGAGCCGTGCACGGCGCTCGGCGCGCCTGCGACGCTGGTGCTGCTGGGCGAGGACTACGACGGAGGGACCAAGGCGTGGGTGCGCTGGCGGGACGGATCCGACGACATCGTGCCGGGCTCGCGCGTGGAGCGCGCGGGCTGACACGCGCGCCTGCGCACGGCGCCTCGATCCGCGCGAACCGCCGCGTCCGCGCCTCGGGGCTCCGCGCGTGAGGCGACTCGCGGCCTAGGATCCCAGTGATGGCGCGCGAGAGCGAGAAGATCCCGACCTCGCGCGTGCGGCGGACGGCGACGGTCGCGACGCTCGCGGCGAGCGAGGCGGTCAAGCAGTTCGGCACGCGCGCGGCGAACGTGGCGCGCTCGGAGGAGGCCTCCGAG
>DATBCA010000082.1:0-5225 GCA_036270715.1 Solirubrobacteraceae bacterium | reverse complement strand
CTGCGGGAGGTGTTCGGGAGCTACCGCGCGCCGACAGGCGTCGGCGAGGCCGCTGCGAGCGCGTCGACTGCGGAGCTCGCGGAGCTGCGCGAGGAGGTCGCCGCGCTGGGCGAGAAGCTCGGGCGTAGGCCCAAGATTCTCGTCGGCAAGCCGGGCCTCGACGGCCACTCCAACGGCGCCGAGCAGATCGCCGTCCGCGCACGCGACTCGGGCATGGACGTCGTGTACGAGGGCATCCGCCTGACGCCCGCGCAGATCGCCTCCTCCGCGCTCCAGGAGGGCGTGCACGTGATCGGTCTCTCGATCCTGTCGGGCTCGCACCGCGAGCTCATCCCGGCCGTGATCGAGGCGCTGCGCGCCAAAGGCGTGCGCGCGCCGGTCGTCGTAGGCGGGATCATTCCCGAACAGGACGTCGCGGCGCTCAAGAGCGCGGGCGTCGCGGCGGTGTACACGCCGAAGGACTTCGACATCACGCGCATCATGCGCGACATCGTCGAGTTGGTCGACGCCAACGGGTCGCCGGCGTCGAGCAACGGCGCGCAGGCCACCACCGCCGCGTGAGCGAAGATCTGGCCGCGCGCCTGCGCGGGCGCGATCTCTCGGCGGCGCCGGCGCTGCTGAACCTGCTCGAGAGCAGCCACCCCGACGATCGCGAGCGGGCGACCGCGCTGTCGCGTGCGCTCTCGCCGCGCGCGCTGGGCGGCGAGGCGCCCGGCCAGATCATCGGCATCACGGGCCCGCCGGGCGCGGGCAAGTCGACGCTGCTCTCGGCGCTGATCGGCCACTGGCGCGCGCAAGGCGAAGCGGTCGCGGTCCTCGCCGTCGACCCCAGCTCGCGCCGCTCGGGCGGCTCGCTGCTGGGCGACCGCGCGCGGATCCAGGTCGATCCGGACGACGCGGGCGTGTTCATCCGCTCGAGCGCAGCCGGCGAGCGCCTCGGCGGCCTCGCGGCGTCCACGCGCGCCGCGGCGCACGCGCTCGCGATCGCGTTCGACGTCGTCGTCATCGAGACGGTGGGCGTCGGCCAGGCGGAGACGGACGTCGCGGAGGTCGCCGATACGGTCGCCGTCGTCGTGCAGCCCGGCAGCGGCGACGTGCTGCAGTTCCTGAAGGCGGGGATCATGGAGATTCCCGACGTGATCGTCGTCACCAAGTCCGACCTCGGCAACATCGCGGTGAGCGCCCGACGTGACGTGACCGCGGCGCTGCGCTCGCTCGGCGCCGCGGAGACGAGCGTGCACGCCGTCAGCTCGCTCCCGCCACCGCTGGGCATCGACGAGCTCGCGCGCGCGCTGCGCGACCACGCGACCCTCGCGGACGTCGAGGAGCGACGCGTGCGCTCGCGGCGCGCGGGCGCGCTCGACGAGTTCCTGCGCGAGCACGGCGAGCGCGGGGTGCGCGCGCTCGGAGGCCGCAGCGCGGCCGAGCGGCTGCTCGCCGGTCAGGAGCCCGACGTCGACATCGCCGCGCTCGTGGGCGCCCTCGAGCAGGCCGCGCATGCGTGACGCGCGCCCGGGCGCGGCTCGGCGCTGGGGGCAGTACGCGTGAGGAAGACGGCGACCGACCTCGCGCTGATGTTCGGCGCGTTCATCCTCGCGAGCGCGCTCGCGGGCGCGCTCGGCGCGGCGAACCTGGGGACGGCGCTGGCGTTCGGCCAGATCGCGTTCGCGGCGACGACCGTCTACGTGCTGCTGCGGCGCTGAAGCGCCCCGCGTGCACCGCGCGCGCGGGCGCGGCGGCCACAGTCGCGGCGACGCGCCGCTCTCGCCGCGTCATCAGATCGTAAGATCGCGCGCTCCGGGCTGCCCTACGCTGTCGGCAGGTGCTGATCCTCATCGGCTTCGCGGTGCTTGCAGGGGCGGGCACGGCACTGTCGCCGTGCGTGCTCCCTGTGCTGCCCGCGCTGCTGTCGGCCGGCAGCGTCGGCGGCCGGCGACGCCCGCTCGGCATCGTGCTCGGCCTCTCGATCACGTTCACCGTCACGATCGTCGGCATCGCGAACGTCGTCGACGGCGTGGGCCTCGGCAGCGACCCGCTACGCGACCTCGCGATCGTCGTGCTGCTGGCGTTCGGCGTGGCGCTCATGTGGCCGAGCCTCACGGCGCGCATCGAGGCGCCGCTCTCGCGCCTGGCGGCGCTGGGGCCGCGCTCGCGCGGCGACGGCTTTCGTTCCGGCCTGCTCGTCGGCGGCGCGCTCGGTTTCGTGTACACGCCGTGCGCGAGCCCGATCCTCGCGGCGGTCATCTCGGTCAGCGCGCTGACGGGCAAAACGCTCGCCGTCGCGATCGCCTACGCGGCCGGCTCGGCGCTCGTGCTGCTCGCGCTGACGCTCGGCGGCAGGCGCATCTTCGACCGCGTCAGGGCGGCGGGCCGCGGGCCGGTCCTGCAGCGCACGCTCGGGGCAGTGATGGTGCTGACGGCGATCGCGATCCTCACGAACCTCGACGTCAACTTCGACCAGTTCGTCGCGCGGCACATCCCCGACGTCAACCTCACGGCGTCGCTCGAGTGCTCGAGCACGGTCACCGGCCGGCTGCACGAGATCACGGGTCATGAAGCGAAGTTCAAGCCCGCGAACGGCTCGTCGGCGTGCGAAGGAGCCACCAGCCAGGTCCGCGCGGCGCCGCGCAACGCGAGCCAGGCAACGCTGCTCGCGGACGCAAGCGCGCTGAAGCCACTCGGCCCGGCGCCCGACTTCACGGAAACGCAGAAGTGGTTCAACACTCCCCGCGGCGCGCCGCTGAGCCTCGCCTCGCTGCGCGGGCGCGTCGTGCTCGTCGACTTCTGGACGTACACGTGCATCAACTGCATCCGCACGCTGCCGTATCTGAAGGCGTGGGACGCGGCCTACCGCAAGGACGGACTGACGATCGTCGGGGTCGAGACGCCGGAGTTCGCGTTCGAGCACGAGGCGGGCAACGTGCGCAACGCGATCGCCCAATTCGCGTTGCGATATCCGATCGTCCAGGACAACAACATGGGCACGTGGAACGCCTACGGCAACCAGTCCTGGCCCGCGGATTACCTGATCGACGCAACCGGGCAGGTGCGCTACGCGGCGGTGGGCGAGGGTGACTACGGGAAGACCGAAACCGCGATCCGCGCCCTGCTCGCGCAAGCGGGCTACCAGGTCGGCGCGATGGGTCATGCCAGCGGCGTGATCGTGCCCTCCGAACAGGCGACGCCCGAGACCTACCTCGGCACCGCGCGCGCGGAAGGATGGATGCACCCTCCGGTCGAAGGAACCCACGACTACGGCACGCCGCCAAACGGCGAACTCGCCCCGAACGAGTTCGCCTTCAGCGGGACCTGGACGATCGGCGCGCAGCCCGCCGAAGCCGTCGCCAACGCGGGCATCGACGTCCACTTCCTCGCGAAGAACGTCTACCTGGTCCTGACGGCCGCGGGCGGGCGGCGACTGCCGGTGACAGTTCTGCTCGACGGGCGTCCGATCCCCGCCGCAGCTGCGGGCCTGGACGTCCACAGCGGCGTCGTGACGGTGCGCGGTCAGCGGCTGTACTCGCTCGTGTCGCTCCCGCGTCCCGAAGCGCACAGCCTGAGCCTGCGCTTCGCTCCCGGCGTGACCGGCTACGCCTTCACCTTCGGCTAAGAGACCCGGCGTAGTCCGCGCGGCGCACGGCTCTCGGCACCTCCGCTCAACCGCTACCACGGCGGCGCAATCCGGCTCGTACGAGCGTCCGCGGGCGCAGTCCTGCGACCGTGAGGCGGCGAAAGCACCCGATGAATCCCGTGCCGATGCGTCCGTCCCCCCGGATCTTCGCGGGTGCGCGCCGCGCGCCGCTCCACCCCCTGCTCGCGGGCTCCGCCTCGCTGGTGGCGTCGCTGGGATTGCTCCTCGCGCTTGCACCGGCGGCCCGGGCGAAGGTCTACTTCACGGCTTTCCCAGCGGAAGGCGGCACGGGGATCGAGCGCGCGGGCCTTGACGGCAGCCACCGCGAATCGCTCGAGTTCCAGCCGATCGGGTTCGCGGACGCGATCGCGCTCGATTTGAAGGGGGGAAAGATGTACTGGACGGAAACGAGCGCAGGCGCGATCTGGCGCGCGAACCTCAACGGCAGCGAAGCGCAACCCGTGCTCATCGACTCGGGCCGCGAACCGCTCGGCATCGCTCTGGACCTTGCGCATGATCGGATGTACTGGACGGACAGCGAAGGCGTGGAGCGCGCAAAGCTCGACGGTACGGGCACAGAACTGCTCACGAAAGAAGGGGCGCGCGGCTTCATCGCGCTGGATCTCGCGAAGCAGCAGATGTTCTGGGCCGACTGGCCGTCGGGGACGATCCGCTCGGCGCCGATGACGGGGAAAGTTACGGTCACCGAGATCGCCAAAGGCGAGCCGTGCCCGTTCGGGATCGCCGTGGATGAAGCCGACGGCAACGTCTACTGGCTGGGGCTCGAAGTCAAGGAAAAACCGAGATGTGAAAAAAACGCGTCCATTGCGCGAGCAAAGCTCGACGGAAGCGCCGCCAAAACGATCGTCAAACGACCGGGGGCGGGTTTCGAAGGCGGTCTCGCCGTCGACTCGGCGGCGGGCAAGATCTACTGGACCGAGGCCGAAGCACACGACGTGCGCGCGGCGAACCTCGACGGCAGCGGGGAACACGTGCTCGTGGGCGCGGGCGGCGACTTCCCGATCGGCCTCGCCGTCGAGAGCGCCGATCCGCGGCCTTCGAGCACGTCCGCACCGGTGATCGAAGGCAGCCCCGTCGTGGGCAGCCCGCTGTTCTGCAACGCCGGCTCGTGGACGGGCGTCGGTCCGATCTCGCTGACCTGGCAGTGGCAGCTGGCAAGCGGCGCGGCCATCGAAGGCGCGACGACCAGCTCGTTCGTCGCAGCGACTGAACTCGCCGGCGCGTCGGTGCGCTGCGAGGTCACCGCCGCGGACTCGGTCGAGACGACATCGGCGATTAGCCCGGCGGTTACGATCGCCGCGTATCCGGCGGCGCCCGCGCGTCAGCCGCTGATCGCCGCGATCGCCCTCGAGCACCTCACCGCGCGCGGTTCGCGCGCAAGCGTGCCGGTGTTCGCGAGCGTCGCGGGAATCGCCACGCTGCGGGCGATCCCGCCGCCGAACGCGCGCATGCGGCCGGCTCGACGGCACGGCGGACGCTCGCCGGCGCGGGCGCGGCGCAGGACGAGCGCCGTGCGCGCGATCGTCGTCAGGCGCGCGGTGCCGGCGGGGCGGTCGGCGATCGAGCTCTCGGG
>DATBCA010000081.1:0-5371 GCA_036270715.1 Solirubrobacteraceae bacterium | reverse complement strand
CTGCGCCGCGACGAGCGCGACGCGCGGGCGCCGCTCGCCAGCGCTCGCCTGTCCGCGCTGGGAGCGCGCGGGAGCCTCTGGCACCGGCCGGACCTCGTGCTCTGGCCGCGCGCCGGCGAATGCCTGCCGACGGCGGTCGAGGTGGAGCTGACGGTCAAGGCGCCGCGGCGCCTCGAGGAGATCTGCCGCGCGTGGGCTCGCGCGCGGTGTGTGGCCGGAGCCGTCTACGTCGCGGCGCCGAACGTCGAGCCTGCACTCGCGCGCGCGATCGCGCGCGCGAAGGCGCACGAGCGGGTCGTCGTCGTGCCGCTCGCGGTGGTCGTCGACGGCTCGAGCGTGCCGCTCGCGGCGGTCGTCGAGGGCTCGAGCAAGTCGCCGGCAACGCTTGGCGACGCCTGCGCGAGAGAACCGTCCCAGGGCGCGCGTACGTTGTCAGGCAGGGGGTCAACAAGCTAGCAACGGAGGCACACGATGCCCTACCACTCCCTCAATCGAGTTGTTCTCATCGGCCGTCTGACACGCGATCCCGAGCTGCGCAGCACCCCCTCCGGGATCAGCGTGTGCGGTCTGCGCCTCGCATGTAACTCCTCACGCAAGGACGCCGAGGGGGTCTACACCGAGCGGCCGAACTACTTCGACGTGTCCGTCTTCGGAGCGGCCGGGGAGAACGTCGCGCAGTACATGCGCAAGGGGAGCCGCGTTGCCGTCGACGGTCGTCTCGAATGGCGCGAGTGGGAGAGCTCGGGCGAGAAACGCCAGGCCGTCAGCGTCGTCGCCGACACGGTGCAGTTCCTCGACCCTGCCGCAGGCTCGGACGGTGACGACGAGGGTCTCGACGGCGATCTCGTCGCCAGCGGAGCCGGCGAGGGCGATATCGCGTTCTAGCGTTCGTGGCTGCCCGCTCGGCGCGCGGCGCGAACGCCGCGGCGAGGCTCGCGCGCGCCGCGATGCGTAAGATCACGCGCCGCGGAGAGCGTCAGCGACCCCGAGACCAGCAGGAGGAGCGCCGCGATGCCAGTCAATACGCAAGCGATCGGCAAGAGCTACGAGCCGGTGCTCTACGCGGTCGGCCGCGAGAAGGTCAGAGAGTACGCGCGCGCGGTCGGGGAGACCAATCCGGTCCACCTCGACGTGGACGCCGCGCGCGCGGCCGGGCACGCGGACGTCGTCGCGCCGCCGATGTTCGCGGTCGTCTACAGCGCGCCGTCGGTCGGGCCGCTGATCTTCGACCCCGAGATCGGGATCAACTTCGCGATGATGGTGCACGGCGGGCAGGTCTTCGAGTGGGGGCCGCTGGTCGTGGCGGGCGACGAGATCTCCACGGCCACTACCGTCAAGGACATCTCCGAGCGCGACGGGCGCGCGTACTACGTGTTCGAGTCGATCTCCACGAACCAGAGCGGCGCGCAGGTGTGCCGCGGAACGTGGACGAACATCGTGCGAGGGGTGTGATGGCGATGGCGGAGAGCGGGATCGACGCGACCGCGGGGGCGGAGACGCCGCCGCTGAGCGTGACGCCCGACAAGTACCTAACGGTGCGCTACGCGGGGGCGTCGGGTGACTTCAACCCCATCCACATCGACGAGGAGTTCGCGCGTGCGGTCGGCCTCCCGGGGAGGATCCTGCACGGGCTGTGGACGATGGCGCAGGTCGCGCGCGCGCAGACCGACGCCGCGGGCGGGCCCGAGCACCTGAAGCGCCTGTCCGTGCAATTTCGCGGCATGGGCCTGCCCGAGCAGGAGGTCGTCGTGAAGGGGACCGTGCGCGAGGTGACGGACGGCCGCGTGATCGTCGACACCGTCGCCGAACAGGGCGGCAACCAGATCATCCGCAACGCCGAGGCCGAGCTCGAGCTGTAGCGGGCGAGACGCCCGGTCGCCATGCGGGGCTGCGCCTAGAATCAGGCGCATGCTCACGAGCAGACAAGAGCTGATCCTGTGCAAGGTGGTCGATGACTACCTGCGCACGGGTGCGCCGGTGGCGTCAAAGTCGATCGCCGCCGACCCGGACCTCGACTGCGCGCCGTCGACCGTGCGCAGCGAACTCGCGCTGCTCGAGGAGCAGGGGCTGCTCGCGCACCCGCACGTCTCCGCGGGTCGCGTGCCGACCGACGCGGGGCACCGCTACGTCGTCGATCGCCTCCTGCGCGCGGGGCAGGATTCGCTCCCCGCCGCGCGGCCGCTCGAGCTCTCGCTGATCCGCCGCGAGGTCGACGAGGCGATGCGCGCCACGACCGAGACGCTCTCGCACGTCACGAACCTGCTCGCGGTCGTCTCGGCTCCATCTCTGAACACCGCGACCATCCGCCACGTGGAGGTGCTCGCGCTTCAGCCGCAGGTGGTGATGGTCGTGATCATCACCTCGACCGGCGGCGTCTCGAAGACGTTCGCCACCTTCGAGCGCCCCGTCGACCCCGGGCTGATCGCGTGGGCTGACGAGTACTTGGGCGAGCGGCTCGTCGGCCTGGGCCTGGGGGCGCGGATGCTCCACAAGCGCCTCGTCGACCCCAGCCTTTCCGCGGTCGAGCTGGGATTCCTCGAGCGCCTCGTGCCCGTGTTCGGCGAGCTCGCGTTCTCCGACGACGGCGAGCTGTACATCGAGGGCACCGCGCGGCTGTTCGAGGCGAGCCAGATCGAGGATGCGGAGCAGCTCAACGGGCTCGTGAGCCTGCTCGAGCGGCGCGTTGTCCTGCTCGAAGCGCTGCACGGCGCGCTGGGCGCGCCGGGCGTGTACGTGCGCATCGGGCACGAGAACGAGATTCCCGCGCTGCGCCCGTTCGCGCTCGTCGCGACGGGCTACGGGATCGCGCGCCGCAACCTCGGCGCAGTGTCGGTGATCGGGCCCGTGCGCATGGACTACGCGGGAGCGATCGTCACCGTCCGCGAGGCCGCGAACGAGCTCTCGCGGTTCGTCGAGCACGCGTATGCCGAGAGCTGACGCGAGGAGCATGCCGCGCGACGCGTATGAGGTGCTCGGAGTTGCGCGCGACGCGTCCGAGCCGCAGATAAAGAAGGCCTTCCGCGCGCTCGCGCGCGAGCTGCACCCGGACGTCAACGCGCACGACCCCGACGCGGAGGAGAAGTTCAAGGAGGCCGCCGAGGCCTACGAGATCCTCTCCGACCCCGAACGGCGCGCGACGTACGACCGCTACGGCCACGAGGGCCTGCGCTCTGGCGGCTTTGCGCCGAACTTCGACGCGTTCTCCTCGATCAGCGACCTGTTCGACGCGTTCTTCGGCGGCGCCGCGGGGTTCGGCGCGCGCCGGCCCGCCTCCGGCGGCGACGTCGCAGTGAGCGTCGAGATCGACCTCGCGCAGGCCGCCGAGGGGACGACCGTGGAGGGGTCCGTCGAGGTGATCGAGACGTGCGAGCGCTGCCACGGCAACGGCGCCGAGCCCGGCACCCCGATCGAGACGTGCACGCGCTGTGGCGGCGCTGGCCAGCTGCAGACGGCCACACGCACGCCGTTCGGCCAGATGCTGCGCACCGTCGTCTGCGACGTGTGCGGCGGCGACGGGCGCGTCGCCTCGCAGCCGTGCACGGAATGCCGCGGGCGCGGCCGCCGTGCGGTCAAGCGCAGCCTCGACGTCGAGATTCCCGCGGGCATATCCGACGGCCAGCGCATCCGTCTCTCGGGTAACGGGCACGCCGGCGAAGCGGGTTCGGCCGCTGGCGACCTGTACGTCCTCGTGCGCGTGCGCGGGGACGAGCGCTTCGTGCGTGACGGCGACGACCTCGTCACCGCGCTCGACGTCCCCGCCCCGGTCGCCGCTCTTGGCGGCACACTCACCGTCCCCACGCTCGACGGCACCGAGGACGTCGAGCTCCGCGCCGGCAGCCAGCCCGGTGACGTGCTCACGCTGCGCGGGCGCGGCATGCCCGTGCTCGGCCGCTCGCGCCGCGGCGACCTGCGCGTGGTCGTCAACGTCGTCATCCCGCGCCGTCTCAGCGACGAGCAGCGCGAGCTGCTCGAGCGCTTCAGCGCGACGCTGAGCGAGGAGAACCTGCGCTCGGACGGGTCGATCTTCGCGAAGCTCAGGCGCGCGCTCGGCAGCCAGGCCGCGTGATCCGGCTCGCGGTGCGGGTTCGGCGCGAGCACGCCGAGCTCGTCCTCGCGGAACTGCTCGAGCTCGCCCCCGCCGGCGTCGAGGAGCTGCCCGAGCGCGCGGGCGTCGTCGAGTTCGCCGTCTACGGCGCGCCAGGCGAGCTTCCCGCCCTCCCCGACCTCGAGGCCGCCGCGGGCGACGCTCTCGTCGAGATCTCCACGAGCGAGATCCCCGACGACTGGTCGGAGCGTTGGCGCGCGTTTCACCGGCCCGTTCGCATCGAGGCGCCGTGCACGCGCGGGCCGGTGGCGGTTCCCGCGATCGGGATCCGGCCGCCGTGGCTCGACCCCGACGTATGGGGGCCGGGGGATCTCCGCGAGATCGTCATCGACCCGGGACAGGCGTTCGGCACCGGCTCACACGCGACGACGCGCCTGTGCCTCGAGCTGCTGCTCGCGCTCGCCGCGCAAGACGCCGCGCGGGGGACCGTCGTCGACGTCGGCACGGGCTCGGGCGTGCTCGCGATCGCCGCCGCCCTGCTCGGGTTCTCACCCGTGTTCGCGCTCGATCACGAGCGCGAGAGCGTTGACGCCGCAGCCGCGAATGCAGTCGCAAACCGCGTCGAGCTCGACGTGCGCCGCTTCGACCTCCGCGCGGGACCGCCGCCGCTGCCGGACCGCGAGGCCGCGTCGAGCGGCTGTGTCGTGCTCGCAAATCTGCTCGCGCCGCTTCTCGAGACGTTGGCGAGAACGCTCCCCGCGGCGCCCACGCACGTCATCGCGGGCGGTCTCCTTCACGAGCAGGTCGACGACGTCGCGCGCGCGTTCGCGCGGCACCTCGGCCTTCGCGAGCACGCGCGGCGCGCGCGCGGCGAGTGGTCCGCGCTGTGGCTCTGCGCCGCCTGAGCGCCGGTGCAGGAGCAGGCGCGCGCGTGTGCGCTCCCCCGGGCGGGGCCGCGCGAGCTCTCAGCGGCTGATCGCCACGCCCGTCTCGGCGGCGCGCGGCTCGGACTCGTGCGCGCCGTCCTCCGGCAGCTCGGTGGCGGCGCGGACGATCGAGCGGTACACGAGGTCGATCGCCGCGCGGCGCCCGTCGTCGTCGGCGACGAGCGTCTTCGCTGCCGACAGCGCCGTGCCGATCACCTCGAGCGCCTCACCGTCGGATCCCGGATCGGGGTCGCGGCAGGCGGCGATCGCCATGTCGAGCATCGCGCCCGCCTGCTCGACGACGCCGCTGAACATCGCGGGCCCGACGAGGCTCGCGTAGCCGTACACGCGCGCGAGCCGGCCCGAGAGCGTTATCGAGGAGCCGCGCCGCGGCGGCGTT
>DATBCA010000080.1:0-5508 GCA_036270715.1 Solirubrobacteraceae bacterium | reverse complement strand
GCAATCGCTATGGCGCGCGCGGCCTCCTACACCGTGGTCATGAGCCACCGCTCGGGCGAGACCGAGGACGTGACGATCGCGGACCTCGCGGTCGCGACCGGATGCGGCCAGATCAAGGCCGGGGCGCCCTCGCGCTCTGATCGCGTCGCCAAGTACAACCAGCTGCTGCGCATCGAGGAGCAGCTGGGGTCCGCCGCGCAGTTCCCCGGTCGCGCGGCCTTCGCGCGCTAGCCGCGGCGGCGGCTCCCGCGGCGCGCGCACGCCTCGCGGCACGCGGATCGCGCTCGGCGTGCAGGAGCCGGCGCGCGCGCGGCGAATGCGCCTGGCAGTGTCGGCGACAGTCGCCTCCCGAGGCCGCTCCCGGCCCGCGTCCGCGCGCGCGGCTCGCGGCGCTCGCTCGCAGGCGCTGCCGGTTCTCGTCGCTGAGCGCGTGCGCTGGGACCGAGTCGGCCGGCTCGCGCTGCTGGTCGTGCTCGTGGCGCTGTTCTATCTGTACCTCAGTGCGGGCGTACGCATCTTCTCGACGTACCGCCAGGAGCGCTCAGATCACGCCGCGGTCTCGGCGCTCGCGCGCGAATACACGGCGCTCGAGCGCCGCAACCGCGAGCTCAAGGAACAGGCGACGATCGAAGCGGAGGCGCGCCGGCTGGGCATGGCGCGCAAGGGCGAGCAGCAGTACGTCGTCAGCGGCCTGCCCGCAAGCTGACGCTCGCGGCGGAGCGAGGGCCGAGCGCCCCCGGCGCCGGCGGGACGGGCGCGCGAGGGCTCGCGGCGGCGCCGGCGAGCGCTGCTAGCCTCGGCGGATCTCGTACGAGAACGCGATCTACCAGTGGCGAGCGGGCGAACAGCGCCTCGCGGCACAGCCACCGGAGCGCGCGTTGCAGGCGGAGCGGGTCGTGGAGGCGATCGTCTCCGAGCTGCGCCGCCGGCTCGGCGGGCGCTTCACCACCGACGAGCTGGTCGAGCTGTACACGACCGACACCGGCTGGTGCCTGCCGCTCGCGATGCGCGCCGCTCCGGACGCTCCGTGGGCATGGGAGGCGCCGGTGGTGATGGACGCGGCGTTCGCCCGCTACGTGCGCGAGGCCGCCGATTTCGCAGGGGGCCGCCGCGAGGAGCCCGAGCGCAACAGCGCCTAGTTGTCCTCGCCGGCGCGGCGGATGACGATCTGGTCTTCTTCGACGCTGACCTCGACCGGCCGGTGGCCGGCCCAGTGCTCGGCGTAGATCGGGTTGTCGACGATGGCGGGGTCGAGCCATAGCCCGTAACCCTCCTCGCCGTGGTCGAAGGTGCCCTCGAGCGGCCCCGTATTGCGCGCGCGCGAGCGGCCGGCGAGCGAGCGGCGTTCGCGCCCCCCGCGGCGTCTGCGCAGGCGCCCGCCGCGGCCTGCGTCCTCGTCGTCCGCGCTCTCGTCCTCCTCGCGCGCCGGTGCATCCGCGCGCTCCTGCGCTTCGCGCTCCTCGGCCTCGCGTTCTTCGGCCTCGAGCCGTTCCTTCTCCCGTTCCGCCTCGATTTCGGCAGCTTCGAGCTCGGCGGCGATCAGCGCATCGTCCTCGGCACGGAGGTCGATCTCCTCCTCGTAGTGTCCGGGCTGAGGCCCCTCGGTCGCCTCCTCGTCGCCCATCAGGTCGTTCTGGCGCTTGAACTGTTCGATGTCGCGCACGCTCACGTCGAGCTGATGCGCGACCCAGGCGTCGGTCCGGCCCTGGCGGACCCAGGCGCGAATCTGGTTGAGGTTCGGCCGCAACGATCGGCGGGTCATCGGCGGCCGCAGCGTAGCGCAAAGCGTCGCGCACACGTCCCGCTGACCCCGCGCGGACTGGCGTTCTACGACTTCTCGCTGTTTGCGGATTACAGCTCTGCAACGCGCCGCAAGGCTTCGCCCGCGCTTCGCTTTCGACCGGCCTGGTGACTATGCTTCTGCGGTCCGGCGATTGGGGAGTGCGCCGGGTCCCGCCGAACAGGAAGGTGCACCCAATGCTGGTTCTGACGCGCAAGTCCAACCAGAGCATCATGATCGGAGACGACGTCGAGGTCTCCGTGCTGTCGGTGATGGGCGAGAAGGTCCGGATCGGCATCCAGGCGCCCCAGGAGATCCCGGTCTTCCGTAAGGAGATCTACCTGGAGATCCACCGCGACGACGAGCTCGCCGCGCCCGCCGAGCCCTCGGGCGCGAACGAGACGGGTGCGCGCGCGGAGGTCGGCGACGCGACGGAGGCCGAGTAGCCCCGGTCGCAGGGCGACTCGTCGGCCCGCCGCGCTCTAGCCGAGAAGCCAGTACAGCGTTCGGAACATCACGACCGTAACCGCGGCGGCCGTCGCGACCAACGTGAGCACGAGCAGCGCGAAACGCATGGAGCCGCGCTTGTGCCTGCGCTCGGTCCGGCGTTTGAGCGCGCGCAGCTCGGCGGTCTGACGCAGCTCGTCGCGGCGGCGGCGGTCCAGCGAGATCTCCCTGACGAACGCGCGCTCCCAGTCGGCGAGGCTCTGGCGCATCTTCATTCCGGCCCCTCCTCTCGGCGGGCGGCGCTCAACGGGTCGTCGCGGCGGCGCGCTCGGCACGCTCGTACACGCTGACGAAGCGCAGGTAGTTCTCGGCGATCTTGCGGGCGCCGGCCGAGCGCTCGATCTTGCCGTCGACGTAGGCCTTGAGCGGGTCCCACCAGATCGACCTGCCGATCGCGAAGCCCACGAAACCATCGACGGGCGCAGCCTGCGCGAGCCAGTGGTCGACCTTGGCCTCGTCGGCGCCCCTGCCGAGGACGACGCAGACGACGCCGTCGCGTCCGCCGGATCGCGCCTGCGCGACGAGCATCTCGCAGTCCGAGCGCGCATCGACCCCCTCGATCTTCCACACGTCGACCTCGATGCCGGCCTCCTGGATCTCGGCGATAGCGCGGCGCATCAACTCCGGGCGTAGCTCGGCGTCGTAGCGCTCGACATCGCCGCCGGCGGACAGCAGCTGCGACGGCTCGGCGGGCACGAGCAGCTCGAACAGGAAGCGGCGCTCGCGCGCCTTGAGCCAGTCGCTCAGCGTCCGCAGTCGCTCGAGCTGGCCGCGGTTGGCGGCTGCGTCCCCGTCCGGGTTGTAGCGCACGAGGACCTTCGTGAAGTCGGGGTCGAAGCGTTCGATGTGCTCGCCGAACTCGTCGCCGTACTGGAAGTCGAACAGGTCCTGTCCCGACCGCTCGGCGGGCATCGCCAGGCGCAGGCCTGCCGCGCGCGCCTCCTGCGGTACGTTGGAGCCGAACTGCTCGTCCACCAGCACCCCGGTGACCGATGGATCGGCGCCCGCGGCGACAGCCTGCAGGACGCCCTCGAAGATCAGGTGCTTGGCGTCGGCGATGATCGCCGTCTGCTCGGGATCGGGATCTCCATCGATGCCGAAGAACTTCTTCTGGAAGGACCCTCGGTGGTCGAAGGCGAGGATGAAGAGCTTGTGCTCATAGCCGGGTTCCATGCCCCTGGAGTATTCCAGAGGCACGGCGAGGCGCGGCCGCAGGGTCCTTAGAATGGGTCGACGATGAGCCCGCGCGCGGACCTGTTCGTTGTGTGCAAACACTGCGGCTCGGAGGTCAGCCCGTACATCACGGAGTGTCCGTATTGCGGCAAGCGCCTGCGCCGGCGCGCGCCGAAGATCCCGCGCGATACCTCCCGGGCTCGCGCCTCGCGCGGGCTGCTCTCGCGCCTCGCGCGCGGCGGGCGCTCCGGCGCTCGGGGGCGAGCGAGCGCCGGCACGAGGCTTCGCGTGCGCGCCGTGCCTCTCGGCGCGACCACGCGCCCGTACGTGACGATCGCGGCGGTGGCCGCGAGCGCCGGCCTGTGGGTTGCTACGCGCGGAGGCTTCGTCGACTGGGCGGAACTCGCGATCATCGGACCGCTGCACGGGCACTGGTGGAGGCTCTTCACGAGCGAGTTCACCTACGCGGACGGCCTCTACGCGTTTGCCGCGCTCATCGCGATAGGCCTTTTCGGCTGGCTGATCGAGCAGCGCCACGGCCCCGCCGTGACGCTTGCCCTGATACTGGGCGCCGGCGTTGGCGGAGCGCTCGCGGAGACCGCCGCCTACCCCTTTCCGATCGTTACCGGAGGCAACTCCTCGGCGCTGGCGCTGCTCGCGGCGTGGGCCGCGCCGGATGTCGTGCGCGCGCGCTCGCGCTCTTACTACGAGGGAGACCTGCTCGCGGCGGCGGCGTTCGCGGTCGTGCTGCTGGTCGCGCCGTTCGCGATCCCGTGGCCGCACTTCTCCGAGGCCAGCTGGCTCGCGGGCGTGACCGGTCTCGGCATCGGGGCAGCCGTCGGTCTGGGGCTGTCGCGGTTCGGCGAGGAGTAGCGGCGGCGCCGGCCGCGTGCAGCTCCCGGCGGCAAGGGCGCGTCCTTATGATGCGCTCATGACGATGACGAACGCGATCGTGCTGATCGAAGCCGAGCGCGACGCGCTCTCGACGCTCGGGAGCGACCTGGCGGACGTCGCAGGCGTCGCGGAGGCGTATTCGGTCACGGGCGCGTGGGATTTCGTGGCGATCGTGCGCGTTCCCGACCACGAGCAGCTCGCGGATGTCGTGACCGTCCAGATCGGCGGCCTCCCGGGTGTGGCGAGAACGCAGACGATGGTCGCGTTCGCGGCGTTCTCGCGTCACGACCTCGAGGCGCTGTTCTCGGTCGGTGAGTAACCGGCGCCGATGACGGCGATCCCGATTCGCCCGCAGTACGGGCCGACCCTGGGCCGGTTGCTGGAACCCTGGTGGCGGGCCACGACGCCGCTCACGCGCGTCGCCGTGCGCGTCGCGGCGGCACTCGCGGTGGTGGGCGTGATCGCCGTGGCGCTGGCGCTGCTCAACGCTCACTTCTCGGCCGGCGGGCGCGTCCCGTTCAGCTTTGCCTACCGCGGCCTGTACCGTACCGCCCCGGACCCCGGCGGGATCGTCAAGGTCCGGCGCCTCGACGCAGGGGGGCGGCTGGAGGACTCATTCGCGGTTGCGCCGCTGGAGCTTCCGGCGTACGCAGGCAAGTCACAGGGCGAGCTGCCGGTCTTCGCCGCCGGATACATCCGTGCGCTCGAAAGCCGCGAGGAGGATTTCGTCCTCTACGGCGAGGGCCTGCAGCGAATCAACACGGTGCCCGCGTATGACATCTACTACACCGCGACGGTCGCGGGACGGCGGATGCTCGGACGCGACGTCCTGCTCGTCGCGCAGCGCCCCGGGCAGCGCAGCGGAGTTCGGATCACGATGCTGACCACGCCGACCGCCAATCGCGACGTCAAATCGCCGCTGGAAGTCGCGACGACGGGCGTGCTCCTGCGTTCCTACAAGACGTTCACGCTCAACTGAGCCCGGTCGGCAAGCCGGTATGCGCGGCCGGTGTGCGCGGGCTGCGCGGGGCCGCGCTCTCAGGCAGCTGGCGCGTGAGAGGGAAGGTGGCGCGTCGCCGGCCGACGCCGTGAGCCGCGGAGGCCCCGCGCCCGGGCGGCGCGGTGGCCGGCGTGAACGGGGCCCGCGCCTCTGC
>DATBCA010000079.1:0-3485 GCA_036270715.1 Solirubrobacteraceae bacterium | reverse complement strand
GTGATGGCGCGCGAGAGCGAGAAGATCCCGACCTCGCGCGTGCGGCGGACGGCGACGGTCGCGACGCTCGCGGCGAGCGAGGCGGTCAAGCAGTTCGGCACGCGCGCGGCGAACGTGGCGCGCTCGGAGGAGGCCTCCGAGGAGGCGATGGCGCGCCGGCAGCTCGAGACGGCCAAGCAGATCGTGGCGGCGCTGGGGACGATGAAGGGCGCGGCGATGAAGCTCGGCCAGGTGATGTCGTTTCTCGACGTCGGCCTGGTGCCCGAGCAGTACCGCGAGGAGTTCCAGCACGAGCTGGCGAAGCTGCGCGACGCCGCGCCGACGGTGTCCTTCAGGCAGATGCGAAAGGTCATCGAGGAGGACCTCGAAGGGCCGATCGACGAGCTCTTCTCGTCGTTCCAGGAGGAGCCGATCGCGGCGGCGTCGATCGGGCAGGTCTACCGCGCGACGCTCGACGACGGTCGCGAGGTGGCGGTCAAGGTGCAGTACCCCGGCGTCGCGTCGGCGGTGCGCGCCGACATGCAGAACCTCGACCTGATCCTGCGCCTGCTCAAGCGCATGACGCCGGGGCTCGACGTGCACGCGATCGGCGAGGAGATCCGCGAGCGGATCATCGAGGAGCTCGACTACGAGCTCGAGGCGCAGAACCAGCGAGCGCTCGCGCGCATCTTCGCCGGCCATCCTTTCATCGTCGTCCCGAACGTCGTCGGCTCGCTGACGCGCGAGCGCGTTCTTGTCAGCGAGTACGTCGAGGGGGTCGGTTTCGAGCGGCTGAAGAAATATCCGCAGGCCGATCGCGACCGCATCGGCGAGATCGTGTTCCGCTTCTTCCTCGGCTGCCTGTACCGGCATCGCCAGTTCTCCGGCGACCCGCACCCGGGCAACTTCCTGCTGCTCGCGGACGGCCGCGTCGCGTTCCTCGACTTCGGGCTCTTCAAGCGCCTCGATCCCGGTCCCGTGGAGCTCGAGCTCGCGGCGCAGCGCGCGGTCGTCGAGGGCGACGCGCCGGCGCTGCATCGCCTGCTGGCGTCCTCGGGCTTCCTGCCGGAACCTGAGCGCGTCGATCCCGACCATCTGCTCGCGTTCGTCCGCGACGCGATCTGGTGGTACACGACCGCCGACGAAGTCGTAGAGCTCACGCCGGAGATCGCGACGCAGGTGATGATCGAAAGCTCGGATCCGCGCTCGGCGCACTTCCGCGAGATGCGCCACCAGGCGATGCGCCCCGAGCACCTCTTCGGGCGGCGGATGGAGATGCTGACGCTGGCGGTGCTCTCGCAGCTGCGCGCGCGCGCCAACTGGCACCGGATCGCGCGCGAGTGGATGTACAACGACCCGCCGGTGACCGAGCTGGGCGCCCAGGAGGGCGAGTTCTACGGCCGCACCGGCGTGACGGCCGGGGGCTGAGAGATGGAGGGCGCCTGACGGCGCAAGCGGGTCGCGCGTGGCGGCGCCGCGCGCGAGCGAAGAGCCGATCGAGGTGGGTCAACTCACCTCGCGCAGCGCGAATCAGACGACCTGGATCTGAACGAGGCTCGTCGTCCCCGGACGCCCGGAGGGCAGCCCGGCGGTGATCGCCACGCGGTCGCCCTTGCGGCACCAGCCCAGCTCGACGACCCGGCGGGCGGCGTCCGCGATCAGCGTCTCGGTCACCTCGTGGCGCCGCATCGACGCCGCCTGAACGCCCCACATCAGCGCGCAGCGCCTGACGGTCTCGCGTCCGGGGGAGAGCGCGCAGATCGGGACGATCGGGCGGTGCGCGGAGACCAGCCGCGCGGAGCGCCCTGACAGCGTGGGGACGATGAGCGCGTCGAGGTGCAGCTCGCGCGCCGCGGTGCAGGCGTTGTGGGCGACGGTGTATGCGGGGTCGGCCTCGGTGCGCCGCACGCGCGAGGCGTTCCAGCGCTCGTACGGGGCGATCGACTCGGCCTGCTCGGCGATCGCGGCCATCGTCGTGACCGCCTCGACGGGGTAGGCGCCGATCGCGGTCTCCTGCGAGAGCATCACCGCGTCGGTCCCGTCGAGGATCGCGTTGGCGACGTCGGCGACCTCGGCGCGCGTCGGTCGCGGCGAGACGACCATCGAGTCGAGCATCTGCGTGGCGGTGATCGAGGGGCGCGCGAGCGACCCCGCTAGCTCGAGCAGCTGCTTCTGGACGATCGGCACGCGCTCGAGGGGCAGCTCGATGCCGAGGTCGCCGCGCGCGATCATCACGCAGTCGGCCGCTTTGACGATCTCGCCGGCGCGCTCGACGGCCTCGGGCTTCTCGATCTTCGCGACCAGCGGCAGGCGCGTGTGTTTGCGCACCGACTCGATCTCCTCGGGGCTGCGCACGAACGACAGCGCGACCAGGTCCACGCCGGCGGCCTCGCCGTGACGCAGCAGCTCGAGGTCCTCCTCTGGAAGCGCGGGCAGCGCGCGCGTCGGGCCGGGGATGTTCAGCCCCTGCCGCGGGGCGACCGCGCCCCCGGCCTCGACGACCACTTCCACCTCGTGGCTCTCCGCGCGCACGCGTACTACGCGCAAGCGCACGGCGCCGTCGGCGAGGTAGAGCACGGAGTCCTCCTCGACGGCGTCGGCGAAGCCCGGCCAGGAGACGCTCATCAGATGCGCGTCGCCCTTGATCTCCTCGCCGGCGCGCAGCACGAGGCGCTCGCCGGGCGTGAGCTCGACGATGTCCTCGCGCAGGGGCCCGATGCGCAGCTTCGGGCCTGGCAGGTCCTGCAGGATTGCGACCGGACGCCCCGCGTTTCCGGCGGCCTCGCGCACGCGCCGGATCGTCTCCGCGTGCTCCTCGGGGGTGCCGTGCGAGTAGTTGAGGCGCGCGACGTCCATGCCGGCATCGACCATCCGGGCGAGCGTCTGCGGCTCCCTGGACGCGGGCCCGATCGTCGCGACGATCTTCGTGCGGCGCATCCTCCGCACCGTAGCGGCCCGCGTGGTCGCCTCACGGCGCCGCGCGGCCTAGCATCTGCGGCGTGCTGCACCCGACGCGACCGGTTCCGCGCGTGGGCGCGCGTGCGCGCGTCAAGCACTTCGGTGGGACGAGCGAGAGCGCGGTCGTGGTCGCGGTCGAGGACGACGGCCGGCGCGTGTCGGTGCGCGGGGCGAGCGGCGAGGTTCTCGAGTTCGTGCTCAGCCCGGCGACCGCGCGCTTCGTGCACGCCGACGGCGCGCACGGGCCGCGCCTGGAGCTGCTTGCGCGCTGAGCGCGCGGGCGCCCCCCGGGGATGACGATCGAGGTCGAGGCGACAGCGGCCCTCTAGCAGCGCTCGGCTCGCGAACGCGCCGCGCGGGCGCGTTCACGGCGCGCTGACGTCGGGGAAGTGCTCGGCGCAGTGCGCGCGAAGCACGTCGCGCACCCACGCGCGCTCGTTCGCGCTCGCCACGCGAAAGCGGCCGAGCAGCTCCTTCTGGCGTTCGATCGGCGCGCCGGCGATCGTCCAGCGCACGGCGAGGCGCTCGAACAGGAGCTCGACCGCGCG
>DATBCA010000078.1:0-3012 GCA_036270715.1 Solirubrobacteraceae bacterium | reverse complement strand
CTGCTGGTGCTGGCCGCGGGGTGCGGCGCGTCCAGCGGTGGTTCGTCCGCTCGTCCGTCGAGAACGACCGCGGCGAGCGCCGGCAAAGCCTCGGGGCAATCGAGCGCCGCGGCGCAGCTACAGGCACAGGCGTCGCAGGCTTCTCGCGGAACCTCGGGCGGCGCGGGACTCCCGTCGCCGCCGCAGGCGCCGGCGCTCGCGCGGGAGGTCGGCGGCAAGGTCGGCTCAGCGGAGCGCCTGCCTGCAGCTTCCGGCAGCCTGCACGTCGCACCGGGAGCGCCGTCCGATGCCCAGGTCAAGGCGGAGATCGCGAAACTTCGCGCCGAAGGCATCATCGTGCCGTCCGGCGAAACGGCGCAGTCGTTCGAACAGGGGCCCACGTACACGTACGCGGCGCAGGGGGCGTACGCCTTTCCGATCGCACCCCTGTCGGTGGTGCTCGGACCGGGAACGTGGACGCTGGATCAGGGCGTGGACATCTCGACGGCGGGCGGAGCCTGCGGAGTGCACGCGGTCGAGGTCGCCATCACCGCCGGCACGATCGTGCAGGAGGGCATCTCGGGGTTCGGGCCCTACGCGCCCGTCGAGCGCATCGACTCGGGCTCTTACGCGGGGTGGTACGTGTACTACGGCCATGCCGCGCCCGACGTGGTTGCGGTCGGTGAACACGTGGTTGCGGGCCAGCCGATCGCCGAGGTCGGGTGCGGCAACGTCGGCATCTCCTCGGGGCCGCACCTCGAGATCGGCCTCACCCCTCCCGGCGCCGCCGCGTGCTGTCCGGCGTGGGGCGTCACCTCGCCGACGATGGGCGCGATCGTCGACCAGCTATACGCGCGCCTGCGCGCGGGCACCCGTTAGCGACGCGAGCTAGAGCCCGTACGAGCGCCCGATGACCTCGAGCATGATCTCGTCGGTGCCCGCCCCGATGCGGTTCAGCCGCGCATCGCGCCACGCGCGCTCGACGTTGTACTCCTTCATGTAGCCGGCGCCGCCGTGGATCTGGATGCACTCGTCGGCGACTTCGACGGCGACGCGCGAGGCGAACAGCTTCGCCATCGAGATCTCGCGCACCGGGTACTGGCCGTTGGCGAAGCGCCAGGCGGTCACGTACACCAGCTCGCGCGCGGCCTCGATTTTCGTAGCCATCTCCGCGAACTTGTGGCGGATCACCTGGAAGTGGCCGATCGCCTGGCCGAACGCTTCGCGCTCCTTCGCGTACGCGAGCGTGCGGTCGAAGACGCGCTGCGCGCCCGCGAGCGAGCCCGCCGCTCCGATCATGCGCTCGCCCTGGAGCTCCCACATGATGTGGTAGAAGCCCTTGCCTTCCTCGCCGAGCATCGCCGAAGCGGGCACGCGCACGTCCTGGAACGCAAGCAGCGCGGTGTCCGACGCGTGCATGCCGAGCTTCTGAAGCTTCTTCTCGCGGATTACTCCGGGCGCGTCCATCGGCACGAGGAACAGCGTGAAGCCGTCGTAGCCCGCGTCGGGATCGGTCTTCGTGACGAGCACGATCGCGTGCGCGCGGTGACCGTTGGTGATGAACGTCTTCGACCCGTTGATCACGAACTCGTCACCGTCGCGCACCGCGCGCGTCTTGATGCCTTTCACGTCGGAGCCGGCGTCCGGCTCGGTGA
This sequence comes from Solirubrobacteraceae bacterium, assembly GCA_036270715.1. Taxonomy (GTDB): domain Bacteria; phylum Actinomycetota; class Thermoleophilia; order Solirubrobacterales; family Solirubrobacteraceae; genus Palsa-744. The sequence goes on along the minus strand of DATBCA010000078.1, from coordinate 1,378 downwards.
TGCCGAGGCAGAGGATCTTCTCGCCCTTGATCGCCGGCGCCGCCCATTGCTGCTTCTGCTCCTCGGTCCCGAACGCGAGGATCGGCGGCATCGCCATGTCCGTCTGCACCGCGACGCCCATCGCGAGGCCGCCGGAGTTGGCCGCGCCGATCGCCTCGCCGAGCACGAGCGCCGAGTAATAGTCGCCGCCCTGGCCGCCGTACTCCTCGGGCTTATCCAGGCCGAGAAAGCCCAGCTCGCCCATGCGCGTGAAGACCCAGTCGGGGAACGTCGTCTCCTCCCACTCGTCCGCGTGGGGCGCGAGCTCTTTGGTCGCGAAGTTCGTGATCGACTCGCGCAGCTGTTCGTGCTCGTCGGTGAAGATGAAGTGCTTTCGCGAGGACTTGAAGTCGGGCTTCAGAACGCTGTCGGCGCTGCCAGGGATCGTGCCTTCGGCTGTCGCGGCCATGGTGCCGTGGTCTCCTTGTCGTCGGTGCGCCGGCGAGCCTGCCAAGAGGCGGCCGGCCGGCGTGGAGCGGTGCTCGAGCGCGCTACGAGCGCGCCGCGGTGGACGCTAACGCAGCCGCGCGCCAAAGTAAACAGTCGAGCTAGCTACTTTCCGCGTTCGATCGCCGCCGCGACGACTGTCATCTGACGCCGTCGCCTCCTCCCGCCGCGCGCTCGGCGAGCCGGTCGATGAACTGCGCCTGCGCGGCGACCAGCTTCTCACGTGCCGTCGCGAGGTCGAACCACTCGGCGCGGTCGACCTCGGGGAACCGCGCGCGCCTCCCGGAGCGCGGCGGCCACTCGATCTCGACGTTGTTGCTCGTGATCTGCGACGCGTCGAGGTCGCCTTCGATCGCCCACGCGCGCACATGCTTGCCGTTCGACTGCACCACGGACCCGAGGTCGAGCGGCTCACCGCGCGGCGGCTCGCGGCCCAGCTCCTCCTCGAACTCGCGCCTCGCCGCCGCGAACGCGTCCTCGCTCTCCTCATGTTCACCCTTTGGGATCGACCACGACCGCTCGTCCCTGCGCGCCCAGAACGGTCCGCCCGGGTGTACGAGCAGGACCTCGAGCTCGTGGTTGCGCGCGCGCCTGAACACGAGCAGGCCCGCGCTGCGCTTTGCCGGCACGCGTCAAGTAAAGAGGACCGCCGCGGCGCGCTGCCGGTGATCGAGCTTTCGTGTCCGCGGCTGATCGTTACGATCTCGCGCGTGCCGAGCGAGAAGGTCCTCTACACGGTCGCCGACGGCGTCGCCACGATCACGCTCAACGACCCCGACACTCGCAACGCGCTCTCGCCGGAGTTGCTCGCGGGGTTGATCGCGGGGTTCGAAAGCGCGCGCGGGGACGCGGAGGTGCGCTGCGTCGTGCTGCGCTCCTCGCACGAGAAGAC
>DATBCA010000077.1:0-2945 GCA_036270715.1 Solirubrobacteraceae bacterium | reverse complement strand
AGTCGCCGCTGCTCGCGGACAGTCAGGGCGACATGCAGACGCTCGCCGACGGCAACACGCTCGTCGGCTGGGGGGCGATCCCAAGCGTGAGCGAGTTCTCGCCGGACGGAGCGCTGCTGTTCGACGCGCACACGGCTCCGGGCACGTCCTCCTACAGGGCGTTCCGCTTCCCCTGGACCGGCCACCCCCTGTGGCCGCCCGCGGCGAGCGCGCACGTGCTCGCGACCGAAGATGAGACGGCCGTGTACGCGAGCTGGAACGGCGCGACGGGCGTCGCCTACTGGCGCGTGCTCGCCGGCCCGGACGCCGCGTCGATGACGGCGCAGGCGACGGTGCGCGACAGCGGCTTTGAGACCACGGTCACCTATCCGGAGAGCTTCTACGAACACCACAGCGAATACGTCGCGGTGCAGGCGCTCGACGCGAAGGGCGCGGTACTCGGCACCTCGTCTGCCGTCGCCGCGACGGCGCCGCCTCCGCCGTCGAAAACATGACGGCCTCGCCCCCGAAACGACACGCCCTGCTGCTCGCCGTCTGCTGCACGGCGCAGTTCATGGTCATCCTCGACGTCGCGATCGTGAACGTGGCGCTGCGCTCGATCCGCTCGAGCCTCGGCTTCTCGGTGCTCGACCTGGTGTGGATCGTCAACGCGTACACGATCGCCTTCGCGGGCTTTCTGATGCTCGGCGGCCGCGCGAGCGACCTGTTCGGGCAGCGGCGGACGTTCATCGCAGGCCTGCTGCTGTTCGCGGCGGCGTCGCTCGCCGGCGGGCTCGCGGGCTCCCAGGGGATGCTGATCGGCGCGCGCGCCGCGCAGGGGCTCGGCGGCGCGGTGATGGCTCCGGCGTCGCTGGCGATCATCACCTCGTCTTTTCCTGCTGGGCCCGAACGCATCCGCGCGGTTGGCCTGTGGGGCGCGATGAACGGCGCGGGCGGCGCGACGGGGACGTTGCTCGGCGGCGTGATCACGCAGGAGGCGGGATGGCGCTGGATCCTGCTCATCAACCTTCCGATCGGCATCGCGGCCGCGCTCGTCGCGCGCGTTGCGGTAGCAGAACGCCGGCGCGAGGGCCCTCGCCCAAGCTTCGATCTCGCGGGTGCGCTGACGGTCACCGGCGGGCTGCTCGCGCTGGTGTACGGGATCGTGAGCGCGGGCTCGCGCGGCTGGGGCTCGCTGAACGCGCTCGGGCCGATCGGCGCGGGCCTCGTGCTGCTGGCGCTGTTCGTCGCGATCGAGGGCCGCCTCGCGAAGGCGCCCCTGGTGCCGCTGCGCGTGTTCGCCAACCGGCTGCTGCGAATGTCGAACGTCGTCGTCGTGCTGTTCAGCGCAGCGCTGTTTCCGATGTGGTACCTGACGACGCTGTACATGCAGGAAGTCCTGCACTTCTCGCCATTGGGGGCGGGAGTGGCGTTCCTGCCGATGGCGCTGACGATCATGGCGTGCGCGACGCGCGCGGGGCCGCTGGTGGCGCGCTACGGGGCGGGACCGGTGCTGAGCGGGGGGCTCGCGCTGATGGCGTTCGGCATGGCGCTGTTCGCGCGCGTGAGCGTCAACGGCAGCTACGTCGGCGACGTGATGGTGCCCGGGCTGCTGGTCGCGACGGGCATCGGCTTCTCGGTCGTGCCGTCGACGATTGCGGCGACGGCGAGCGCGGGACCCGAGGAGGCGGGACTCGCGTCGGGGCTCGTGAACACCTCGCGCCAGATCGGCGGCGCGCTCGGCCTCGCGATCCTCACCTCGCTCGCGGCGCTGTATGCAAAACACCTCCAGACGGTCGACTTCCGGGCGCCGATCCTCGCGCTCGACGACGGCTTTCGGCTCGCGTACGCGCTCGGGGCGGCGCTCGCGGCGGCGGGCGCGCTGGTCACGCTGAGGTTCCTGCCACGGCTCCCGCAGCGGGTCGCGCCGGACGCGCCGCCGCGCGCGGTAGAAGCGATCCCCGCGGCAACCGGAGCCCGAGCCTCGGCAACGACGGCCCTGGCCGCGGCGGAGCCGGCGGTTGGCGTGGCGTCGCCGAACGGCGGCCCGGCGAGCTCGGCGCCGGCGAGCGCGTCAGCGAGATCGTCAGCGGCGCCCTCCGCCGGCTCCGCCGCCGGCGGGGGCGACGACGCCGCCTGACGGCGTCACGTGCTGGACCGAGCCGCGCGCGCGCGGCGGCATCTGTGCCTCGATCGAGCCGATGTCGCGTTCGTCGGCAATGCGCCGGCGCGCGGCCGCGCTCTTGGCGTTCGCCCTCGCGGTCGAGAAGTAGTCGGCAAAGCCGCGCGCGTGCGCATGGCGCAGGTGCACGGGCAGCGGGGCGCGCAGCTCGTACGCGATCGCGTCGGCGAGGAGCTTGCGCATGCGTGGCTCGAGCGGGCTCTCGCCGGCGACGTTGTCGATCTCGAGCCGGCCGCGGTGCGTCGAGTAGTCGTACAGCTCGTTTTCCTCGCCGACAGAGCTGGGCGTGATGCGATCGTCATGCCAGTGGGTGTAGGAGGCGTACTTGCCTCGCGGCGTGCGCACCGCGACGACGTGCAGCGGCGCGTCGGCTGCGAACGGCGCGACCGCGAACTCGGTGACGACCTCGTCGGTGGCGTGCACCACGTACTCGCGTCCGGGAGCACCGGAGTCGCCGAGTATCGGCGCGAGCGGGAGTCGGCTGGCGATGTGCGCGTAGTGTGGGTCGCGGCGCCAGTCTTCCGAGCCGGTCGCGATCGTGAGCAGCAGCGGCGTGACGTCGACGCTCGAGGTCAGCTGCGTGCGCGGCGTTTCTGTTTCGTCGGTGAGGATCCCGCGCAGGTCCTTGACGATCAGCGGAATCCGTGTCGCCTCCTCGTATGCGCTCGCGCCCTTGCCGCGCAACCCGTGCGAGGCGCCGTACTCGCCGTGGTCGGCGGTGAAGATGACGACGGTGTTCGCCGCTACGTCGGGGCGGCGGGAGAGGGTATGCAAGACCCGCCCG
>DATBCA010000076.1:0-1625 GCA_036270715.1 Solirubrobacteraceae bacterium | reverse complement strand
CCGCGCGCGGGATCGCCGAGCTGCTCCTGCAGACGCTCGCTCAGAGCGGTTACCTCGAGGCGCTCGAGGCGGAGCGTACGATCGAGGCCGAGGGGCGGATCGAGAACCTCGAACAGCTGGTCGAGGTCGGCCGCGAGTTCGACAGCGCGAACGACGACGGAAGCGCCGGCGACGGCGTGGGCTCGCTCGAAACATTCCTGCAGCAGGTCGCGCTCGTCGCCGACGCCGACGCCCGCAGCGACGACGAGTCACTGGTCACGCTGATGACGCTGCACAACGCGAAGGGGCTCGAGTACGAGGTCGTCTTCATCTCCGGTCTCGAGGACGGCGTGTTCCCGCACTCGCGCGCGCTCGACGAGGGCAGCCTCGAGGAGGAGCGACGGTTGTTCTATGTCGGCATCACGCGCGCGAAGCGCCAGCTGTACCTGAGCTACGCGCGCAGGCGCGCCGCCTTCGGAGCGCCCATGAGCGGAGTGCGCAGCCGCTTCCTCGACGAGGTACCCGCCGAGCTCCTCGACGAGGTCGACTCGCTCGAACGCTTTCGCCCCGGGCTCGGCGCGGGCGCGTTTTCGGCCGCGGCGACCCGATCGTCGGGCCGCTCGTTCCGCGACCGCGATGGAGCGGGCGGAACGTGGGAGCGTGCGCAGGCGCGCGAATCGGCCGGCGCTACCTTCCGCCTCGGCGAGGATGTCGTGCACGCCGCGTTCGGCGAGGGCGTCATCACCGGCGTCGAGTCCGACGGGGTGATCGTCGTGCGCTTCGCCGGCGACGGCTCGGAGCGCAAGCTGATGGCCGAGTACGCGCCGGTGAGCCGCCGGTGAGCACCGCCAGCGCCGCCGCGCAGCCCGTAGCATCCGCCGCCATGGGCGCGCGGATCATCGACGGGAAGGCCGTCGCCGCGCGGGTGCGCGCGCGCGTCGCCGCGGATGTCGAGGAGTTCGTCGCGTCGCACGGCCGCCGGCCCGGTCTCGCGACGGTCCTCGTCGGCGACGACCCCGCCTCGGCGGTATACGTCGCCGGCAAGCAGAAGGCCTGCGCCGAGGCCGGCATGGCGGCATTCGACGTCCGCCTGCCCGCGGCCGCCGGAGCGCAGGAAGTCGTCGCGGAGCTCGAACGGCTCAACGCCGACGATCAGGTGAGCGGGATTCTTCTGCAGCTGCCCGTACCGGCGCAGCTCGACGGCCCCGCGCTCACGTCGCTCGTCGACCCGCGCAAGGACGTCGACGGCCTCACGCCGGTGAACGCGGGCCTGCTCGCGCTCGGGCGTCCGGGGCTGCGCCCGTGCACTCCGCTCGGCGTGATGGAGCTGCTCGCGCGCGAGGGTGTACAGCTCGAGGGCGCCGAGGCGGTGATCGTCGGGCGCTCGAACCTGTTCGGCAAGCCGATGGCGCAGCTGCTGCTCGGCGCCAACGCAACAGTCACGACCGCGCACTCGCGTACGCGGGATCTCGTCGGCGTATGCGCGCGCGCCGACGTCCTCGTCGCGGCCGTCGGGCGTTCGCGCATGATCGGCGCGGAGTTCATCAAACCGGGCGCCGTCGTGATCGACGTGGGCCTCAGCCGGATCTCACCGGAGGAGGCAGGCAACAAGACCGGGATCGTCGGCGACGTCGACTTCGCCGCCG
>DATBCA010000075.1:0-15560 GCA_036270715.1 Solirubrobacteraceae bacterium | reverse complement strand
CCGGTCTCCCACCGATCATCCAGCTCGTCAGCGGGCGCTTCAGCGGGCGCGTCGTGACCGGGAGGATCGAAACGCGTGCCGCACCGTGCAGCGGCTGGACGACCTTCTACGCGACCGCGCAGTAGCGCTCGGAGCTCAGATCAAAACCCGAGCGCGAACTTCGCGTCCTCGCTCATCTTCTCCGGCGACCACGGCGGCGTGAAGACCATCTCGGAGCTCACGTTGCGCACGCCGTCGAGCTCGCCTACGAACTCGTCGATCTGCTCGCTCACCTGCGGGCCGATCGGGCAGCCTGGGGTCGTGAGCGTGAAGGTCACGTGCACGTTGCCGTCCTGCACCTCGACGCCGTAGATCAGGCCGAGTTCGACGAAGTCGAGTCCGAGCTCGGGGTCGATTACGTTCGCGAGCGCGTCCATCACGTCCTCGACCGTCGGCGAGGACACGCTCGCCGTGCCGGCTCGCTCGCCGTCAGACGCGGCCGGTTCACGGCCGGCGGGCGTCTCGTCGTTCGCCGCCGTCGCCCTCTCCTCGCCGACGCTCATCCGGCCATCGTCCACGGACGCATGCCCTAACTCATCCATGCAGCGAGTCTAGCTCGCGCCGCTCGCCGTCCTGTTCCGCCCGCCGGCTGGGCTAAAGGCGAGGCCCGCCTCGCGACGGGCCCCGGTTCCTTCGACGACACGTGAGCGCTACCAATGCTCGACCTGCCGCTTACTTCTTCCTTCCCCTGTGGGTCGCAGCTGTGGGCTCTCCGATCCCCCCCAACACTCAATACGGGGAGCGCTGCCTGCAAAAAGCTACACATCGCTGCGCAGAACGACACATCTGCACGCGAACCTGCACATGCAGGGGAATTGCACCGCGGGACATAGGGGCGCACGCGCGCATGAAGCGCGGGCGGCGCGGCGCCAGGACGTCAGCGCGTCAGTTCTCGCAGCCGAGGCGGTCCCACATGTACAGCTGGATGCACTCGCTCGCGAGCTCCACCGCGCGCTCGCGCGAAAGGCGCGGCAGCACCGTCTCGAGCGCCTGCTCCTCGGACACGCCCGCCTGAAACGCTTCCTCGCCGCGGAAGCCCGCCGCGATCTTCAGCGCCTCGCGGCGGTTCTCGCCGAGCGTCGGGAAGACGCCCACGAGGAACTCCGTGTTCGGAATCGGCTGGCCGACCTCGAGCGACGCGTGCCACGCCGCCAGAAGGTGCAGGTCGTCCTCGTCAAGGTCCGCGAGCGCCTTCGCGTAGTGGACCGACAGCTCGTCGTCCGGGATGTCGTCCACCCACGCGCGCACCACCTCGCCGACGAGCTGGCGGCGCGCCTCGCGGCCGACCGACTCGGCGATCACGCGGATTGCATCTGCAGGCTCGATGAAGCAAAGTGGCATCTTGACTCCCTCAAGCGAAGGGCATTGACCAGACGGACTGTAGGCGCCCGTGTGGACGGCAACTTGCGCGCACGCGGCTGACTCGCCGGAGGGCGCGGCGGACGGCGCCGGCGGCGCTGCGGACGGCAGCTTCGGTGTGGTGGACGAGGCCGGTGCTAGACGCCGAGGGCCGAGCGCGCGCCCTCGGACGCGTCGTCGTCGTGCGTGTCGCGCGCGAATCCCAGCGTCGCGCGCTGCGGGGAGAAGAAGTTCCACAGCGCCAGCTCGAGCGCTGCCAGCTCCAGCCCGCACGCCGCCGCGAGCCCCTCCGCGCGCCGCTCGAGATTGATCGCGTCGCCGATCGCGAACACGCGCTTTGCCGCGAGCATCGTCGCGTCGTTCGTCGCCGCGCCGCGCGCGACGCCGAGGTGCAGCGAGTCGGCTTCGAGCTCGTACATGCCGAGCGCGCCCAGCAGCACCAGCAGCTCGTAGCGCCCGGCGCGCGTCAAGCCCGGGAGCGCGAGGCGCTCGAACAGGCGCTCGAAACGCCGCGTCGGAGTCCACGAGGAGTCGCCCGCGAACACCGCCCGCGCGCCGCCCGCCTGCTCGACCATGCGCTCGTAGGCGTCGAGCGTCTGCGTCCCTCGGTCGGGATCGTGCGAGGTGCGCACGCCGAGCTGCTCGCGATCGAGCTCTCCCAGCACGTGCCTCGGATCGGCGATCGCCGCGCGAATCGCCGTGAACGCGTCCTCGCCCTCACCCGGCGAGAGGTACGCGATCAGGAAGCACGCGCGTGCCGCCGCGTCGGCGTCGACCGCCGCCAGCGCGCGCGCCTCCCCGTAGAGGTCGGGCGGGTCCTCGCGCAAGCGCCGCAGGCGCCCCGCCGAGAACGCGATCTCGCTCGCCAGGCGCTCGGCGTCCGCCGACGCGTGCAGCCCCGGCACGAGCGGCGAGGCGTATCCGTCGGCGAGCGCGCGCTCGTGCCGCAGCACGCGTACTCCCTCCGCGCGCGCACCGCCGCGGCGCGCGCCTCTGGACGGTTGCGCCCCGCCCGTGTTCGCGCGCGCGGGTCGCGGCGCGCGCGTCGCGCGCTCGTCCTGCGCTCCTGGCAGCGTGAGGCTGCAGATCGGGCAGCGCTCGAGGAAGCGGTTGTGGCGGCAGAACGTCGGCACCGCGCCCGCCCGCTTCCCTCAGACCAGCGACGGGGGGCCCTCGGGGCCTTCGTCGGCGCCCGCGTGACCCATCAGCGCCTCGTCCTCCGGCGTCGAGGCGTCGTTCGAGCGGCCGTTTCGCCTGCCGGCGAGGTAGCGGTCGACCATCCGCGCGCACTGGCGGCCCTCGTTGATCGCCCACACGATCAGCGACTGGCCGCGGCGCGCGTCGCCCGCAGCGAAGATCCCCTCGACCGGCGTCGTGTACGGGCGCGGCGTCTTCGCGTTGCCGCGCTCGTCGCGCTCGACGCCGAGCTGCTCGAGCAGCGGCTGCTCGGGGGACAGGAAGCCCATCGCCAGCAGCACGAGCTGCGCGCGCAGGTCCTGCTCGGTCCCCGGCACCGGCCCGAAGGGCGGGTTGGGCTCCGCGCGCGCGATCCGCAGCGCCGCGACCGCGCCCGAGCCATCGTCGGCGAAGCTCGTCGTCGTCACCGAGTAGTCCTGCTCGCCCAACTCCGTGCTCTTCACCTCTTCCATCGCGTAGCTCAGGCGGTACTTCATCGGCCACAACGGCCACGGCGTCAGCCCGTCGGGGCGGCGCGCGGGAGGCTCGGGCAGCAGCTCGAGCTGCGTGATCGAGCGCGCGCCCTCGCGCAGCGCGTTGCCCACGCAGTCAGCACCGGTGTCGCCGCCGCCGATCACCACGACGTCGCATCGCTGCGCGCTGATGCGCTCGCCCTGCGCCGGCGGCGCGACCGTGGGCTCCGGCCCCAGCTCGCGCGCGATCGCGCGGTTGCGCCCGTACAGGTAGTCCATCGCGAAGTGCACGCCCGCGAGCTCGCGGCCCGGGACCGGCAGGTCGCGCGGCACGCGCGAACCCGTCGCGAGCACGATCGCGTCGTAGCTCGAGCGCAGCTCCTCCGCGCTGTAGTCGCCGCCGACGTCCACGCCGCAGCGCAGCTCGACGCCCTCGTCGACCAGCTGCTGCACGCGCCGCTGCACGATCCACTTTTCGATCTTGAAGTCGGGCACGCCGAAGCGCACGAGGCCACCCGCCGCCTCGTCGCGCTCGAACAGCGTCACGCGATGGCCTGCCCGGCGCAGCTGCTGCGCCGCCGCCATCCCAGCCGGCCCCGAGCCGACGACGGCGACGCTCTGGCCCGTTTCGCCGCGCGGCGGCTCGGGCCTCACCCAACCCTCGTCGAACGCGCGGTTGATGATCGAGTTCTCGATCTGTTTGATCGTTACCGCGTCGCCCTCGCGGATCTCGAGCACGCACGACGCCTCGCACGGCGCCGGGCACAGGCGGCCGGTGAACTCGGGGAAGTTGTTCGTCGCGTGCAGCTGCGCGACCGCCTCCTGCCAGCGATCGCGGTACACGAGGTCGTTCCAGTCGGGGATCAGGTTCCCCAGCGGGCATCCGTTGTGGCAAAAGGGCACGCCGCAGTCCATGCAGCGCGCGCCCTGCTCGCGCAGCTCCGCCACCGGGCGCGGGACGAGAAACTCGCGATAGTCCTGCGCGCGCTCGCGGGGGTCCCGGTACGGGATCCCCTGGCGGTCGATGTGAAGAAAGCCCCCCAGCTCGCCCATCAGGCAGCCACCGCGACCGGCTCGCGGGCGCGTTCCTCGAGCACGCGCTTGTAGTCGTGAGGCATCACCTTCACGAATGCGCCCCCGGCGAGCAGCTCGTCCCACTCCGCGAGCACGCGCGCCGCGACCGGCGAGTCCGTCCGGCGCCGGTGCTCCTCGACGAGCGCGCGCAGCTCGTCGACGTCCTCCGCCGAGAGGCCTTCGAAGCCGACCATGCCCGTGTTGCAGCGCTCGGCGAACGAGCCGTCCTCGTCGAGCACGTACGCGACCCCGCCGCTCATCCCCGCCGCGAAGTTGCGACCCGTCGGTCCGAGCACGACCACGCGGCCGCCGGTCATGTACTCGCAACCGTGATCGCCCACGCCCTCGACCACCGCGCTCGCGCCCGAGTTGCGAACCGCGAAGCGCTCGCCCGCCAGGCCGCGGAAGAACGCGCGCCCACGCGTCGCGCCGTAGAGGACCGTGTTACCGACGATCACGTTCTCCTCGGCCTTGAAGTGCTCGCCCATCCCTTCGCGCGGGCGCAGCGCGATCACGCCGCCGGAGAGGCCCTTGCCGGCATAGTCCTGCGAGTCGCCGAACAGCGTGAACGTCACGCCCGGAGCGAGCCAGCCGCCGAAACTCTGCCCCGCCGAGCCCTCGAAGGTCACGTTGATCGAGTCCTCCGCGAGCCCCTGGGCTCCGTGGGCGCGCGCGATGTGGCTCGAGAGGATGCCGCCCACGCAGCGGCGGCTGTTGCGGATCGGCATCTCGATCTCCACGCGTGACGGAGCGTCCGCGCCGCCGTCGATCAGCTCGCGCGCGCGCTCGACGAGCTCCCAGTCGAGCGCGTCCTCGAGCACCCGCGGCGGCGGTTCCACGCGCCGGCGTGGCTCCCCCGCCGGGAGCTCGATGTGCGTGAGCACGTGCGTGAGGTCAACGCCGCGGGCCTTCCAGTGGTCGATCGCGCGGCTCGCCGCGAGCAGGTCGACGCGACCGATCGCCTCATCGAGCGAGCGCAGGCCCACCGAGGCGAGGATCTCGCGCACTTCTTCCGCGACGAAGAAGAAGAAGTTGATCACGTGCTCGGGTGTGCCCGCGAAGCGCTCGCGCAGCCTCGGGTCCTGCGTCGCGATCCCCGCCGGGCACGTGTTGAGGTGGCAGACGCGCATCATGATGCAGCCCATCGCGATCAGCGGCGCCGTCGAGAAGCCCATCTCGTCCGCGCCGAGCATCGCCGCGATCACGACGTCGCGGCCCGTTTTCAGCTGGCCGTCGGTCTGCACGATGATCCGCGAGCGCAGGTCGTTCAGCACCAGCGTCTGCTGCGTCTCCGCGAGGCCGATCTCCCAGGGGACGCCCGCCGACTGGATCGAGGACAGCGGCGAGGCCCCCGTGCCGCCGTCGTGGCCAGAGATCAGCACGCGGTCCGCGTTCGCCTTGGACACGCCCGCCGCGACCGTGCCCACGCCCACCTCCGACACGAGCTTCACCGACACCTGCGCCCCCGGGTTCGCGCAGCGCAGGTCGTAGATCAGCTGCTTGAGGTCCTCGATCGAGTAGATGTCGTGGTGCGGCGGCGGCGAGATCAGGCCCACGCCCGGCGTCGTGTGCCGGATCGAGCCGATGTACTCGTCGACCTTGTGCCCGGGCAACTGGCCGCCCTCGCCCGGCTTGGCCCCCTGCGCCATCTTGATCTGCAGCTCGTCCGCGTTCACGAGGTAGTGGATCGTCACGCCGAAGCGCCCCGAGGCCACCTGCTTGATCGCCGAGCGCCGTTCGTCGCCGTTCGCGTCGGGCGTGTAGCGAGCCGGATCCTCGCCGCCCTCGCCCGTGTTCGAGCGGCCGCCGAGGCGGTTCATCGCGATCGCCAGCGTCTCGTGCGCCTCGCGCGAGATCGAGCCGAGGCTCATCGCGCCGGTGCAGAAGCGCCGCACGATCTGCGCCGCCGGCTCGACCTCCTCGAGCGGTATCGCCGTGCGCTGGTCGATGTTCGATCGGTCATCAGGCCCGTCAGGGCCTATCTCCAAAAGGCCCCTCAGCGTCGCGCGCCGCGCGGCGTCCTCGTTGACCATCCGTGCGTACTCGCGGTACTTCTCGTACGCCGCGCTCGAGCGCACCGTCGCGTGCGCCTCCGCGTCGCCCGTCAGCGCCGCGCGCACGTCGCCGTCGAAGCGGGCGACGCCCGCTCCGTTCGCGTCCCCGTTTGCGCCCGCGCGCACCGCGTGCTGCACGAGCGCGATCGTCTCCGGGTTCCACATGTGGTGCTCGCCGTCGCGCCGCCACGCGTACACGCCGCCGACCGGCAGCAGCGGGTCGCGCGGGGTCGGGAACGCGCGCGCGTGGCGCTCGATCGCCTCGATCGCCAGCTCCTGCAGCCCAACCCCGCCGATCCGCGAGGCGGTGCCCGTGAAGTGACGGTCGATCAGCTCGCGCGAGAGGCCCACCGCCTCGAAGATCTGCGCCCCGCGGTAGGACTGGATCGTCGAGATCCCCATCTTCGAGATCGTCTTCAGGAGCGCTTTCCCGAGCGCTTTCACGAGGTTCTGCGCCGCCCGCTCGAGCTGTTCGTCGAGCTGCTCGGGCGTGCGCTGCGCGCGCGATCCGTTCACGCTGCCGTTCGCCGACGGCCGCTCCAGCGCGCCTTCGATCACCAGCTCGTCGAGCGTCTCCAGCAGCACGTACGGGTTGACCGCGCTCGCGCCGTAGCCGATCAGCGTCGCGAACTGGTGCACCTCGCGCGGCTCGCCGGACTCGAGGATGATCCCCACGCGCAGGCGCGTGCCCTCGCGCACGAGGTGGTGGTGCACCGCCGCCACCGCCAGCAGCGACGGGATCGCCACCTTCTGCGGACCCATCGCGCGGTCGCTGAGGACGATGATGTTGATGTTCTGCTCGATCGCCTGCGAGACCTCCGCGCAGATGCGATCGATCGCCTTCTCGATCCCCGCGGCGCCCTCGCTCGCGCGCCAGGTGATGTCGATCGTCGTCGCCGCGAACACCTCGTGGGACACGTGGCGCAGCGTCTCCAGGTCGCGGTTCAGCAGGATCGGCTGCTCGAGGATCAGCTTGTGCGCGTGCTCGGGCGTCTCCTCGAACAGGTTTCGCTCGGTCCCCAGGCTCGTCGCGAGGCTCATCACCAGCTCCTCGCGGATCGGGTCGATCGGCGGGTTCGTCACCTGCGCGAACAGTTGCTTGAAGTAGGAGAACAGCGGCGGCGCCTGGTCGGAGAGGACCGCCAGCGCCAGGTCGTTGCCCATCGAGCCCACCGGCTCCTGGCCCTCGCGCGCCATCGGCGCGAGCAGCACCCGCAGGTCCTCCTGCGTGAACCCGAACGCGCGCTGGCGCACGTGCAGCGGCTGGTTCGAGAGCGTCACCTGCTCCCACCGTTTGAGTTCCGAGAAGCGCACCGAGTTCTTGCGGAACCACTCGCCGTACGGCTTCTGCGTCGAGACCTCGTGCTTGACCTCCTCGTCCTCGACGATCCGACCGCGCTCCAGGTCGACGAGGAACAGCTTTCCCGGCTGCAGGCGTCCCAGGCGGCGCACCTTCTCGGGCGGGATGTCGAGCAGGCCCGACTCGGATCCCAGGACCACGAGACCGTCGGTCGTCTCCACCCAGCGCCCGGGACGCAGGCCGTTGCGGTCGAGCGTCGCCCCGACCACGCGTCCGTCTGTGAACGCCACCGACGCCGGCCCGTCCCACGGCTCCATCAGGCAGGAGTGAAACGCGTAGAAGCCCGTCAGCTCCTCGGGCAGGTCATCGCGGCCGCTGTATGCCTCGGGGATCATCATCATCGCCGCGTGCGGCAGCGAGCGGCCCGCGAGCATCAGCAGCTCGAGCACGTTGTCGAACGTCGCCGAGTCCGACTGCCCGGGCTCCACCACCGGCAGGATCTTCTGCAGGTCCTCGCCGAACAGCTCGCTGCGCAGCCCCGACTCGCGCGCGCGCATCCAGTTGACGTTGCCCATCACCGTGTTGATCTCGCCGTTGTGGCAGATCACGCGGTAGGGGTGCGCGAGCTCCCAGCTCGGGAAGGTGTTCGTCGAGAAGCGCGAGTGCACCAGCGCCATCGCGCTCTTGCAGCGCTCGTCGCGCAGGTCCTCGTAGAACTGCGCGAGCTGGAAGGAGATCAGCATGCCCTTGTAGTTGAGCGTGCGCGCCGAGCTCGACGCCACGTACAGGCCCGAGTCCGGCGCCGTCAGCTCGCACACGCGCCGGATCACGTACAGCTTGCGCTCGAACGCGTCCTCGTCCTCGGCCTGTCGTCCCTGCGCGCCCACGAACAGCTGCCGGATCACCGGCCTGCACGCGCCCGCCACCGTGCCCGTGTGCTCGGCGCGCACCGGCACGTCGCGCCACCCCAGCACGGCCTGTCCCTCCGCCGCCACCGCCCGCTCGAGCACCTCTTCCGCCGGCCTGCGCCGCGCCTCGTCGGTCGGCAGGAAGCACATCAGCACGCCGTACGCCCCCTGCCGCGGCAGCTCGAACGGCGCCGCCGCCCGCAGCAGCTCGTCGGGCATCTGCATCAGGATTCCCGCGCCGTCGCCCGTCTTCGCGTCCGCTCCCGTCGCGCCGCGGTGCTCCAGGCACTCGAGCGCGCTGATCGCGCGCGTGATCACGTCGTGCGTCGGCACGTTGTCAAGCCGCGCCACCATCCCCACGCCGCACGCGTCGTGCTCATAGCGGGGGTCGTACAGCCCGACGGCCGGTTGCGGCTGCTTGGTGTGCGAAGTCATGGAAGTGCTCCCTTGGCCACGCATCCGGCCCGGGTGCACCCGTCTGGGCGCAGCCATCGGGCGCGGGCAGGGCGGGCACCTGAGGTGGATGTGAAAGCGTAGCAGCGCGCGGCCCCGCGAAACCTGCCGCTCAGGCCGAAATTACGCGCACATCCGAGCCTCCACGCGCGCCCCGTCCGCGGGCCGAGACGGGGCTGCCGGCGGCCGCTCGCGCAGCGTCTGCGCGTCGTCCCACGAGCACAGCCCGCCGCGCCCCGGACAGGTCGCGCACAGGCCTCTGTGCGGCTCGTCCGTCGGCGCGAAGTCGGCCTCGAGCGCCCGCGCGACACGCTCGCACAGCAGGCCCTCCAGCCTCTCGCGCTCGCTCTCCTGGAAGAGCGCCGTCACGCACCCGTCTTCGCGCTCGAGGAACCAGTGCACGATCTCCACCCGCGCCGCACCCCCGCGCAGCGCCGCCAGCGCGTAGATCGCGCGCTGCAGCGAATACTCGCCCTCGACCAGCTCCTCCAGGTCGCGCCCCGCCTCCACCTGGTCCGTCTTGTAATCCACGATCAGCGCTCCCCCTCCCTCCTCGTGCGCCAGCACGTCCAGCACCCCCGTCATCAGCGTCTCGCGCTCGCCCAGCACGAACGCGAACGGGTACTCCCGATGCACGCTGCGAGCCGCCCTCAGCCGCGCGAACAGCCCCTCGGGCGCCCGCGCCCGCCCGACCAGCCGCGCGACCTCCGCGCGCTCCCAGCGCGCAAGCGCGATGCCCAGGCGCTTCGCCGCCGCCGCGATCTCCTCCTCCGCCCCACCCGTCCCCGTCGCCGCACCCGGTCCCGTCGCCGCGCGCGCCGCCGCGCCGTCGAAGTCGAGCACCCCCTGTGCGCCCGCGGACCCGAGGGCGCCGGCGGACTCGTGGGCGCCGGCCGACTCGAGAACACTGTGCACGAGCAGGCCTCGCGCGCGCGCGCCTGTGCGCGCGTGTGTGCGCGCGCCTGTGCGCGCGACGCCACGGTGCGGGAACTCCTCCCCCGCGTCCGGGAACTCGCCTCCGCCGTCCACGATCCCGTCGGGCGTCGGCGCGCCCGACGGACCGCGCCGCTCGCCGAGCCCCAGCACGCGTTCGAGGTAGTAGCGATAGGAGCATCGCTCGAGCGCCGCGAGCGCCGTGTAGCTCAGCGCTCCGATCGCCGGCTCGACCGCCGCCGCTCGCGCCGCGCGCCCCGGGACCGTCGCGCCGATGCGCGCCGCCCGCACGGGCCGCGCGGCGCGCTCGGCCGCAGACGGCGCGCCAGGCGCCGGAGCGCCGCGCGAGTGGCCGTCCGTGGGCTCGTTGACGCTCCAGCGCACCAGCGCGCGATGGCCGATCTCCGATCGGTCGGAGCCGATGGCGCGAACGAGCCACGCGATCGCGGGCTCGTCGTCGCGCGGGCGCGGGGGACGGTCGAGATCGATCGCGCCGCTGAGCACGAGCCGCTCGCGCGCCCGCGTCATCGCGACGTACAGGATCCGGTCCTCCTCCTGCGCCTGCGCGCGCCTACGTTCGGCGACGAGCTCGGCGAAGTCCATCGCGGGCACGAGCTCCTCGCCGTCGAGCGACGCGAGCCGTAGACCAACGCGGTCGCCGTCGACGAGCAGGTCCGGCACGCTGTTGTTCTGCGCGCGGCCGAGATCGGCGACGCATACGACTGGGAACTCGAGGCCCTTCGCGGCGTGGATGCTCAGCAGCGTGATCGCGTCCTCGCCCTCCGCCGCGACGGGTGCTTCGGCCTCCGGCGCGCCGATGCCTTCGGCGAGACGCGCCGCGTAGTCGAGGAACGCACGCATGTCACGACCCTCACGCAGCTCGAACTCGCGCGCGATCGCCAGCAGCTTGTGCACGTTCGCAAGCCGCCGCTCGCCGTCGGCCTGGGCGAGCACGTGCTCGCCGTAGCCCGTCGCATCGAGTGCGCGCTCGAGGACGCGCGCGACGCTGCGCTGCCGCGCCGACGCGCGCTCGTCCGCGAGCAGGTCCGCGAACGCGCCGAGTGCCTCGCCCTCCTCGCCGCCGAGGAGGGCGAGCAGGTCCGAGCCCGGTTCCCGCAACTCCTCCCAAGCGCTGCGTGTGTGTGCGCGCGCTGCGCGCGCGAGCCGCGCCAGCCCGCCGCGCGAGACACCCGCGAGCGGCGAGGCGAGCGCCGCGTACAGCGCGAGGTCGTCGAGCGGGTTGGCGAGCGCCCGCAGGTAGCTCACGAGGTCGCCGACCTGCTCGCGCGCCCAGAAGCTCCCGGCGGGGGCGACCGTGCGCAGGCCGCGCTCGCGAAGCGCCGACTCGTACGTGTCGCAGTCGCCCAGCGCGCGCATGAGCACCGCCACGTCCCCGGCGCGCGCGTCGCCGCAGCACACGAGCTCGTGCACGCGCGCCGCGAGCGCGCGCGCCTCCGCGACCCGCCAGGGCGGCGCCGCGCGCGTCGAGGCGACATCGCGGCCGAAAGCCTGCTCAGAGCCCTCCCAGCCTCGCTTTGCGGTCAGCAGCAGCTCGACGCGGGGCTCCTCCCCTCCGTCGTCGCGCTCCTCGCGCGCCGCCACCAGCGGCTCGAACGTCTCACCGAGCCGCATCGCGAAGACCGCGTTTACGAACTCGAGGATGTCTCCGCGCGAACGGAAGTTGTCGCTCAGGCGGAGGCTCGCTCCCGCCCCGTGCAGAGCCTCGCGCCGGCGCGTGAACAGCCGCACGTCCGCGTGGCGGAAGCCGTAGATCGCCTGCCGCTCGTCGCCGACCGTGAACAGGTTCTCGCGCTCGAGCGCCTCGACGATCGCGAGCTCACGGCGGTTGCAGTCCTGGAACTCGTCCACCATCAGCAGGTCGTAGCGATCGGCGCTCGCCGCGCGCACCTGCTCGTGGCCCTCGAGCAGCTCGCGCGCGATCAGCTCGAGATCGTCGAAGTCGAGCGCGCCGCGACTGTGCTTGAGGTCGCCATACGCCCGGCCGAAACGCTCGAGTAGCTCGTCGAAGAGCGCGCACGCGCTCGCCGCGTCGCCGGTCTCGCGCGGCGCCGGCAGACGCGGCCAGCGCTCGCCCCGGCTGCGCAGCGTCGCGTACGCGTCCAGGGTGATCGCCCGCGCGCGCTCGGCGCCATACGCCGCGATCAGCTCGACCGCGTCCGCGCGCTCGGAGGCTGCGCCGATCGTGTCCTCCGGCGCCATGAACGCCCGCAGCGCGAGCGTGAACGCGCGTGCCCGCAGCCATCCCGCGAGGCGCTCCTCGAGCACCGCAAACTCGGGGCTCACGCCCGCGAGCACTCCATGCGCGCGCACGAGGCGCGCGCACCAGCCGTGAAACGTCCCTATGTACGCGCTCTCGAGCGCTCGGTGCGCGCCGCGCTCGCCGGCGTCGAGCAGCCGCGAGGCGACTCGCTCCCGCAGCTCGCCCGCCGCGCGCTCCGTGAACGTGATCGCGAGGATGCGCGGCGGCGCGATGCCGTCGTCGATGACCGCGCGCGCGAAGCGCTCGACGAGCACCGAGGTCTTGCCGCTGCCCGCGCCCGCGGACAGCAGCAGCGACTCCGAACGCCGCGCGACCGCCTGCCCCTGTGCCTCCGTAAGGTTCGCGCCGGCGCCGAGCGAAGACCGGCCGGGATGCGTCAGCATGCGCATCTGCAGATCGCCGGATACGCGCAGCCGCCTCGCGGCGTGCACGTGCGCGGCCTGCGCTCGAGCTCTCCGCGGACCGCCTGCGCGGCGGCCTCCCGCGCGAGCGCGACCGCCTGCTCGAGCAGCTCGCGCGTCTCGGCGGCGTCGCGACGGTCGGAGGAGACGACCTGCAGCGATACGTCGCTGTCGGTATCGAGCACGCCGCGCGCGCGCAGGTCGCCGCTCAGCGGCTGGTAGAACCCGCCGGCGACGCGCAGCCCGGCGAGCTCCTCGACCGCGCGCATGTAGAGCGCCACCTGCACCTCGCCGCCCTCGAGCCACTTCGCGGCGGGCGTCGCGGTCCGGCCCTTGTAGTCGAACACCACCGCCTCGCCCTCGCCGCCCACGTCGACGCGGTCGATCCGACCGCGCAGCCTCACGCCGTCGCCGAGGTCGAGCGCCGGCAACGCCTCCTCGCCGGGGCCGAACTCGAGCTCGAGGTAGCTCGGCTCGAGCGGCGTCGCGCACGCCGCGTCGGCCGCGTCAGCCGCGTGCTCGAGATAGCGCTCGAGGTCAGCGCGCAAGCGCCGGCGCAGCGCCGGAGCCCGCTCGCGCTCGGGCGACAGCGGCAACTCCCCCGCGCGCGCCGACAGCGCCGCCGAGAGGTGGCGCCGCGCGCCCTCGACGTTCGCGCGCGTCACCCGCGCCGAGCCCGTCTCGCGCTCCAGCGCCTCGAGCGTGTCCTTCAGCACCGCGTGCGCGAGCAGCCCCCGCGCGAGCGGCTCGCCGCGCGGGTCGAGGTCCTCCGCGCGGAGAACGCGCTCGACGAACCAGCGCGTCGGACAACTCATCCACGCTCCGAGCGAGGACGCCGACCACACGTGCTCCTCCCCGTCGGGCAAAAGCTCCTCCGCGGAGATGCCCGTCTCCTCCGCGGCGCTCAACCGCGCCGCCGCGAGTGCAGCCGTCGCAGCAGCGGCGGGCGCCGGCGAGCTTGCGGTCGCCGCGGCGTCAGCGGGCCGCGCCGACCCGCCGGGCGTGGGCGCGGGCGCACGCACGGCATCGACGATCGCGTACGGCGGCGGCGGCGCTTCTAGCGTCGCGGGTGCGCCGTCGAACAGCTCACAGATCTCGTCGATGAACTGCGAGCGCGCGCGCGGCGTGCCGTCCTCGGCTGTCGCGTGCCAGCTCAGCACGAGCGCCTCCTCCGGGCGGGATGCGGCCGCGTAGAACAGGTAGCGCTCGTCCGCGAGCGCGTCGCGCGCGTCGGACAGGCGCACGCCGCCGTGCTGCGCGAGCCGGCGGCGCTCCTCCTCTGCGAGCAGCGGCGGGTGACGCTCGAGCGACGGGAACGATCCCGCCTGCATCCGGCAGAGGAACAGGACGCGCACGCGTCGTGCACGCAGCGCGAGCGGGTCCGTCACGGCGACCACGCCCGCGTGCGCCGCTCCGCGAGCCGGGGCATACGATCCGCCGCGGAAGCGAAGGGCCGCGAGCGACCTCGCGAGCTCGCCGCAGCTGCGCGGCGCGAACTCCGGCGCGAGTCGCGCGAGCTCGCGCAGCTCCTCGAGCGCGCCGCGGCCCGCGCTCAGCGCTCGCGCCTCGTCCAGCTCGTCGACTTCGAGCACGCGCGCCTCGCGCCTGCGCGCCGCCGCGAACGCCCGGTCGAGCTCGTTCAGCGCGAGCGAGATCAGCGCGAGCGGCTTCGAGCGCGCGCCCGCGAGCCGCGCGGCGGCATCGAGCGGCCAGTGCTCGCGCTCCCACAGCGCGCGCGCCTCGTCGGCGCTACGGATCCCCTCGCGGCGCGCTTGCGCCTCGAGGCGGTCGGCGAGCTCGGGACGCCGGAGCAGGCCCGGTGCGCGCAGCCATGCGAGCACGTCCGCGAGCTCCCCGTCGGCGCCGCCGGCGCAACGCAGCAGGCCGATCAGCGCCGAGCCCGTCGCCGTGTCGGCGAAGCGTCGCTCGCGCGCAAGCGCGAACGGGATTCCCGCGCGCGCGAACACCTCTTCGAGCAGGTCGGCGACGCTCTCCGGCGAGCGCACGCCGACCGCGATCTCATCGGGCGGGACGCCCGCGCGCAGCAGGCACGCGATCTCCGCGGCTACGAGCTCGAGCTCCTCGCGCTCGTCCGCGCCCTCGAGCAGTCGCACGCCCTCGCAGTCGCCTGCACGCGGCGCGTCGGCCTCGAAAAGCGCTCGCTCCACGTGGCTGAGCGCCGCGCGCGAGCCCGGGGCGTAGTGGTCGGCGCGCCCCGGGAGCGTGCGGTGCTCGCGCGCGATCGGAGCTAGCTCGTAGAAGGCGCCGGCGCGCGAGGCGAACGCGGCTCGGCCCGCCTCGAAGGTCAGGGACACGGTCACATCGGCGTCGACGACCGTGCCGAGGGTCTGGATCGCGTCGAGCTCCAGGCGCGTGAGGTCGTCGAAGCCGTAGAGGTGAACGGGGCGCGCGCCCCACAGCCACGGAGAGCCGCGCAGCACGTCGAGCGCCGCCAGCGCGCGGCGGCCGGGGTCGACGCGCTTGATGCGCGAGAGCAGCGACTCGTACTCCTCGATCTCCTCGGCGGCGCGCAGCGCGTGGCCGGCGAGGCCCGCGCGTCGCACGGCGGAGCGCAGGCGCGCGACGGATACGCGCCGTTCGTGCAGCTCCGCGATGAACGCGCCCAGCGCCGACGCGTAGCCCGGGCTGGGTCCGGCGGGCGAGCGGCGCGTGGCGACCGCTCCGAGCAGGTACGAACGCGCGAACTCGCCGAGCGGCTCGGCGCCCGCGCCCGCGCGCGCGACGACCTCGTCGAGCAGCTCCTCGAAGCGCCCGACCGTCACGCCGAGCGCGACACCGGTTACTGCGAGCTCGCGGCGGTAGCGCTCGACGTCCTCGAGCGTCGGGACGATCAGGAGCGGCTCGGCGCCGCGCGCGATGTCCTGGCGCACAGAGTCGAGCACGACTCGCGCCTTGCCGGCGTTTGCGGGACCCGTGAGGAGCGTGATCGGCATCGGCCGACCATCGTCTCGCACGGTCCCGACGGGTCGGCCGGACCTACGCGGCGCTGCGTTGGTCGACGACCGCGGCGTCTGCGCTCGCGCCCGCGCCCGCGCCCGCGGGCTCGGCCCCGTCGCCCTCGGCGGCGGGCGTCTTTGCGCCCTCGCGC
>DATBCA010000074.1:0-3402 GCA_036270715.1 Solirubrobacteraceae bacterium | reverse complement strand
AACCACCCAGCGCCGGCTCGCTCAAGGTCGACGGGGTGGAGTACGGGCTGGGTCTCGACGGCGAACGGGTCGCTCGGCGCGGCAAGCCGCTGACGCTCCGCCGCACAGTCGGCATGGTCTTCCAGCAGTTCAACCTGTTCCCGCATCTCACCGCGCTCGACAACGTCGTGCTGCCGCTACGTTCGGCGCGCGGGCTCCGCGGTAGCGAGGCGGAGCTGAAGGCCGCCGAGGCGCTGTGCCGGGTCGGACTGCTTCAGCGCGCTGCTCACTACCCGGCGCAGCTGTCTGGCGGGCAGCAGCAGCGCGTGGCGATCGCGCGCGCGCTCGCCATGGACCCCAAGGTCATGCTCTTCGACGAGCCCACCTCCGCGCTCGACCCCGAGCTCGTAGGTGAGGTGCTCGACGTAATGAAGCAGCTCGCCAAAGGCGGCATGACCATGGTCGTCGTCACGCACGAGATGGGCTTCGCACGCGAGGTAGCCGACACGGTCGTGTTCATGGACGCGGGCGTCGTCGTCGAGTCGGGCGCGCCGTCGGCGGTGCTCGCAGAACCGCGCGAGGAGCGCACGCGCGCGTTCCTCTCGAAGGTCCTCTAAGCGCTCGCGGCGAGCTCCTTGCACATCAGCGCGACGACCTTTCCGGGGTGCTCGAGGCGCCCGACCTCGCGATAGCCGCGCGCGGCATGAAACGCGAGCGAGGCGTCGTTGCGGGGCTCGAGGTTGACGTCGCAGACCATCCGCGCGAACTCGCGCGCGGCGTCCTCGATCTCGTCGTAGATGTGTGCGCCGATGCCCCTGCGACGGCGCGTGGAGTCGACGGCGATGCGGTCAAGGTAAAGGAAGCGCTCGAAGCGCTCGCCGAACCACGCGTAGTTGCGGCTGTCGTACCCGGACCCGGGCGCCATCGCGAGCGCGAATGCCGCGATCGCGCCGTCGTCCTCGGCGAGGAGCGCGCGGTGCGTGCAGCCGAGGATGTAGCGCAGGCGCGCCGCGTCGAGCGGGCTGAGCTCGCCAACCGACGCCTGGTTCAGCGCGAGGACCGCGGGCCAGTCCGCGCGCGTGATCGCCCGCAGCCGCATCAGCGGTCTTTGAGGTAGGCCGAGACCCAGTCGCCGGCGATCGCGCGCTGGGCCGCCGAGAGGCTCACGCGCCCGTCGCAGACCATGCGTTTGAGCGCGTTCTCGAGTTCGTCCTTGGGGTTTCGGTAGAAGCCCATCGACCCTGCGTAATCGGGCTCCGGCCATAGGTTCCGCGCGTCGTTGGGCGCGCCGCCGAGCTCGAGCGGGACGAGGTGGTCGTACTCGAATCGCGACGGCGACGCGCGCTCGCCGTAGGCGCGCATGCTCGCGAGCTTCTCCGGCTCGGTGATCGAAACGTCGGGGCGAACGGTGCGCGTCCAGCCGGGCCGGCAGATCGTCGCGCCGACGGTCGACTGGGTGACCACGGGGTTGAGCGCGCCCGGCGTGCAGCGCGGGTCCGGGCGCGAGTACAGGCCGCTGCCGCGCGCGTGACACGCGCCGGGCGCGGGTTGGCGCTGGATGACGCGCGCGCTCGCGCTCGAGTACGCGAGGCCATTGGTCGCGAGGTTGGCGATCGCGGAGCTGCAGACGAGCAGCGTGAGCGCGACGGTCGCGAGCGCGTGGCCACCACGGCGTGGGGCGGGGGGAGTTGCGAGAGGAGGCATCCACGCGAGTGTATGGCGCTCCTGCGACGGGACTTTCGTGCGAACATACGTTCGTATGATGGGCCCGGGACCGCATCGGCCGGTGCGCGATCTGGAAGGCGCGATCCGGCGCGGCGACCTCGATATGGCGAGCGCGATCGCTCGGGACCTGGCGCGCTCGCGCGGCAGGCCGATCGCGCTCGAGCTCGCGCTCGAGCTGCTCCCGCTCGTCGTCGCCGAGGATCTGGGCTCCTACGACGTGTGGGCGTGCAGGTGGCTCGCGCGCTGGCTCACCGAGACGCGGGGCGCGACGATCGAGAGCGCCGCGGAGCTCGCGGCGGCGCTTGCCGATCTGCCGAGCGAGCCCGTGACGGCGCTCGCAGCGCTGCGGCGCGCGCGGCGGACGCGCGCGAGGTGAGCTCGCGCGCCAGCCGCAGAGGACGTTTGGGCGCGAGGCCTGACCGCGGACTGCTCAGGCGCCTCCCACGGCCGGCGCTGCATTTCGCGAGGCGCCCACGGAGGCGATCGACACGAGCGCGATCCCGGCGGTCATGCGCGCGGTCATGCCCTGTCCCAGCACGATGAAGCCCGCGAGCGCAGCGACCGCCGGCTCGACGCTCATCAGCACGCCGAACACCGACGTGCGGATGCGCCGAAGCGCCTCGAGCTCGAACGAGTAGGGGATGACCGAGGAGAGCACGCCGACGGCGATGCCGGGAAGGAGCGAGCGCGGCTCGAGCAGTCGCGATCCGGCGCTCGCGATCCCGACCGGCAGGAGCGCGAGCGCGCCGACGCACATCGCCAGCGAAAGCCCGGTCGAGCCGGCAAAGGCGCGGCCGACGCGAGCATTGACGATGATGTACGTGCCCCACAGCGCGCCGGCGAGCAGGGCGAGCGCAACGCCGACACCGTCGATGCCGCGGACGCCACCCCGCGTCAGCGCCACGATTCCGAGCGCGGCGAGTCCCGCCCAGAGGACGTCGAGCGCCCGCCGCGAGCCGACGATCGCGACGCTCAGAGGCCCGACGAACTCGATTGCGACGGCGATGCCGAGGGGTATCCGGTGCAGCGCCTCGTAGAAGCTGAGGTTCATGCCCGCGAGCACGAGCCCGAAAAGGGCGGCGAGCCGGAGCTCCGCGCGTGTGAGGCCGCTCGTTCGCGGCGGCCACAGCGCCGCGAGGATGAGCGCCGCTGCCGTCAGGCGCAACGTGACCGCGCCGGCCGGCCCGATGCGCGAGAACAGCGTCGCAGCGAGCGCCGAGCCGAACTGCACGGAGGCGATCGCGCCCAGCACGAGCCCCGGCGACGGCGCGCGCTCGAGCAACGTCACGCTCGTTGCCCTGGTTGCTGTGCGACCTCGGTCCAAGAGCCAGGAGCCTAGTTGGCGCAATTGCCCCGCTTGACGCGAAGCCGTCCGCTGTTTGGACGGACGCAGCTCCGCGCCGCGGTCACGATCGAGCCGATCCGCTGACCGACCGCACCGCGGACGCGCGCGAGTGCGCCTGCGCGATACTCACTTCGATGCTCGAGAAGTCCGCGACCCCCGACCTGGTCGAGCTTGTGCGGCGACGATCGGACGCGTCGAATCGCCGCGACATCGGGCCTCCCCGGTAGGCAATGTCCGAGAACGTCGACCTCGTGCGCTCGATCTACGCCGACTGGGAACGGGGTGAGTTCAGTGCCACCGACTGGGCGGATCCGGAGATCGCCTTCGCGATCGTTGGCGGGCCCGATCCGGGC
>DATBCA010000073.1:0-2254 GCA_036270715.1 Solirubrobacteraceae bacterium | reverse complement strand
CTTCTCTGTCGCCGCGAACGTCGGTAGCGCATCGCGCCAGCCGTCGCGAAGCTTCCCCGCCCAGGCGCGGTCCCATTCGCGCGCTAGCTCCGGGTGCGCCTCGCGCCACGGCACCACCCGCTCGCGCTCCCAGCGCTCCTGTAGCTCTGCGCCGCTCTCGCGCAGCGACATGTGCTCGTACACGCGCTCGTCGACCCAGAAGTCGCGATCGGGATCGAAACCCATCACCTCCTTCGTCGCCCTCACCTCGTCCTCGCCCAGGGCCGAGCCGTGCGACTTCGCCGTGTCGACTGCGTGCGGCGCCGGGTATGCGATGTGCGAGCGAATCTGGATGAACGAGGGGCGCTCGGCTTCCCCACGCCCGTTCTCGATCGCCTGCTCCAGCGCCTCGAGGTCCTCGGAGTCGGCGACGCTCTGCACGTGCCATCCCTCCGCGGCGAAGCGCTCGAGGTGTTGCTCGGAGGCGAAGGAGATCGTCGTGGAGCCGTCGATCGTGATGTGGTTGTCGTCGTAGCACACGACGAGCTTGCCGAGCGCGAGGTGGCCCGCGATCGCCGCAGCCTCCTGGCTGATCCCCTCCATCAGGTCGCCGTCGGAGGCGATCACGTACACGTGGTGATCCACCGGCTCGTAGCCCGGGCGGTTGAAGTTGTCCGCGAGGAAGCGCTCCGCGATCGCCATCCCCACCGCGTTTGCAAAGCCCTGGCCGAGCGGGCCCGTCGTCACCTCGACTCCCGGCGTGTGCCCGCGCTCGGGGTGTCCCGGCGTACGCGACCCCCACTGGCGGAAGCTGCGCAGGTCATCGAGGCTCAGGTCGAACCCCGTGAGGTGCAGGAGCGCGTACTGCAGGATGCACGCGTGACCCGCCGAGAGCACGAAGCGATCGCGGTGCTGCCACTGCGGGTCCGAGGGGTTCGTGCGCAGGAAGCGCTCGAAGAGCGTGTAGCCGAGCGGGGCGAGCGCCATCGCCGTCCCGGGGTGACCCGCGTTGGCGCGCTGCACCGAGTCCATCGCGAGCCCCCGGATCGTGTCGATAGACAGCGTGCGCAGCTCGCCATCGGGCATACCCGCGATCCTAGCGGCCATCCCATCGCTAGGATTGGCGGCTATGGCTGAGGAGTTCTGCGACGTCGGGCACGGCATAACGCTCTGTTACGACACCTTCGGCGAGCGCGCCGATCCGACGGCGCTCCTCGTCATGGGCCTCGGCACGCAGATGATCGCCTGGCACGAGGACTTCTGCCGCGAGCTCGCGAGCCACGACCTGTTCGTCATCCGCTTCGACAACCGCGACGTAGGGCGCTCGACGCACCTCACCGGCGCGCCGCCGACGATTCCGCAGATCCTCCGCCGCTCGCGCCGCGCCGCGCAGTACACGCTGCGCGACATGGCCGACGACGCCGCCGGCCTGCTGCGCGCGCTCGACCTCGCGCCGGCGCACGTGATCGGCGCGTCGATGGGCGGCATGATCGCCCAGACCCTCGCCGCCAACCATCCCGAGATGGTGCGCTCGCTCGTCTCGATCATGTCCACTACCGGCCGGCTCACCGCGGGACAGCCTCGCCTGCGCACCTACCCCGTCTTCCTGCAGCCGACACCGCCGGGGCGCGACGAGTTCATCGCGCACGTCGAGCGCGTCTTCACGCGCATCGGCTCGCGCGCGTACCCCCCGGATATCGACGACCTGCGCGACCTCATCTCGCGCAGCTACGACCGCGACCACGATCCGGGCGGGCTCGGCCGCCAGCTCGCCGCGATCATCGCCTCGGGCAACCGCACCGCCGAACTGCACCGCATCACCGCCCCCACGCTTGTCATCCACGGGACCGCCGACCCCCTCGTCGCGCCGTCAGGCGGCCGCGCGACGGCGCGTGCGATCCTGGGCGCGAAGCTGATGCGCATCAACGGCATGGGGCACGACCTTCCGCGCGCCCTCTGGCCGGAGATCATCGAGGGCATCGTCGCGAACGCCGCGCGCGCGGGCGAGGCAGCGGCGCCCACCGCGCCGGCGACCGGGGCGCCGGCGCCGAGCGCGGCGTAGAGCTCGAGCTCCGCCGTCAGCCCGCGTCCGGGCGCCGCGACGGTGCGGCGAGTTGTGCGCGCAGGTGCTCGCGCGTCGCGCCGCAGGGCCGCGGGCTCGCGGGGATGCGCGCCAGCCAGTGCAGGTCGTGGCGGCCGTGCGAGCGACGGTACGGCCAGCGGCCGTGCAGCGCGCGCATCATGCGCTGCTTCTGACAGACGAAAACTCGCATCT
>DATBCA010000072.1:0-2379 GCA_036270715.1 Solirubrobacteraceae bacterium | reverse complement strand
CAACCGCTTCTGCGCGTCGTCGCTGTCCGCCGCGATCTCGATCGCGCACGCGATCAAAAGCGACGAGCTGTCGCTCGCGCTGGCGGCCGGGGTCGAGTCGATGTCGAGATCGGGATGGGCATATATGAAGGGGGACGCGCCGTTCATGCCGAGGGGTCCCGTGCTGCTGCTCGACACGATGTGGGCCGGCGCGGGTGGGCCGCCGAACCCCGCGCTGCTCGCGCGCGACGCCTACATCGACATGATGCGCACCGCGCAGAACGTCGCCGAGCGCTACGAGCTCACGCGCGAGGAGATCGACGCGTTCGCGCTGCGCTCGCACGAGCACGCCGCCGCCGCGCGCGACTCCGGGCGCCTCGCGAAGGAGATCTACCCCGTCGAAATCCCCGCCACGCGCAAACAGCCCGCGTGGACGTTCGAGCACGACGAGAGCATCCGCGACGACACCACCGCGGAGAAGCTCGCGGCGCTGCCGGCGCTGCCGAACACGCCGTTGATCACCGCGGGCAACGCCACGCCGCTCAACGACGGCGCGAGCGCGGTCGTGCTCGCGAGCGCCGCCGCCGCCGAGAGCATCGGCGCGCAGCCGCTCGCGCGCGTCGTCTCCTCGGCCACGTACGCGCTCGACCCGCGCGTGATGGGCATCGCGCCCGCGTGGGCGATGCCGAAGGCGCTCGCGCGCGCGGGGCTCGCGCCGGCGGACGTCGACGTGTGGGAGGTGCACGAGGCCTACTCCGCGCAGGCGCTCGGCGTGCTGCGCGAGCTGCCCAAGCAGCTCGACGGCTTCGAGGTGCCCGACGAGCGCCTCAACCCCAACGGCGGCGCCGTCGCGATCGGCCATCCGTTCGGCTCCTCTGGCACGCGCTACGTGCTCACGCTCGCGACCGAGCTGCGCGAGCGCGGCGTGCGCTACGGCGTCCTCGGCGTCTGCGTGGGCTCGGGCCAGGGGGTCGCGATGGTGCTCGAAAACCCGGACGCCGGGTAGGGGAGCGTCACCCGGAGGGTTCGAGGCTCGCGCCTTGCTGGATCGGGCCGAGCCTGACGCGCAGGAGCAGGTACGCGATCCCGCCGCCGACAAGCGGGACGAGCTGGCCGATCGCCTGGTAGACGAAGACCGCGGCGACCGCCGGACTGTGGTTCACGCCGTAGAGGATGAGCATGCCGACCATCCCGCCGATCGCGCCTACGCCAGCCGGCAGCGGAATCGACCCGCCGAGCGCACCGATGATGTAGGCCATCAGCACGACGGCGAACGTGGGCCTCGGATGCGTGCCGAGAGCGAGGAAGGCGCTCCACAGGACGAACACGTCGAAGCCGAGGTAGCCGACGGCTCCCACGACCGCCCTGAGGCCGTCGCGGTGGGTCAGCATCCGCTTCGTGTCCTCGACGGACTGAGAGAGCGCCTCGATCGCCGACGCGGTTTTCGGATGCGCGTCGCGCGCGCGCGCGGCGTAGCCGGCGCCGCGGCGAGCGAGGAGCAGAGCGCCCGCGATGCCGGCCGCCGCGACGATCGCGGGCACGAGCGTCAGCGTGAGTTTGCCCTCGCCGGGAAAGATGCCGATCGCGAGACCGACGCCGAAGACGATCAGGGCGAGTGCGTCGATCCCGGTGTTGAGGAACTGGAGGTTGAACTGGCGCTCGGCGATGAGCTTGGTCGGCATTCCGAAGCGGTGCAAGATCCACGCTCCCACGCCGACGCTCGAGAGGCTCCCGCCCGGCACGAGCATGCCGCCCCCGAGCTGCACCCACGCGACCCGCGTCGCGATTCGCTCACCGCGGCCTTCGCCGCTGAGCACGTCTTCGGGGTCGACGATCGCGCGCCACGAGAGCACGTAGCCCAGCTCGGACATGATCTCGATCGCGACCGCCAGGATCAGCCACGGCCACTTCACCTCTTCGAGACTTCTCAGGGCCTGTTCGAGGCTCGGTATCAACCTCACGATCAGATAGCCGGCGACGAGGTAACCCACCAGCGTCAGCGCCCTCTTTTTGAGATGACCCCTCGCCGCGCCCAGCGCGTGAAGGCTGTGGTGGGCGTGGTGGGGCCCGGACGCCGGCCACGCCTCCGTGACGCCGGCGGGGTCCGAGGGTGCGCTTCCGCCTTGCTCGGCCACGGTCGTAGGATGACGATGTCGCTCGCAGACCGTGCTCAACGAGCCGCCCTGAACCACCGCCTCGCTAAACTCGCGCGCAATGGCGGATTCCGACGACGACCTGTTCGGGCCCGAGCACGTCCGTGTGTACCGCGAGACCGGTGGCGAGCGCGGGTACAACTGGAAGGGCGCGACGATCCTGCTGCTCAACGCCAAGGGTCGCAAGTCGGGCGAGGAGCGCACGATGCCGCTCATCCACCGCACCGACGACGGTCGTTGGGTGCTC
>DATBCA010000071.1:0-1850 GCA_036270715.1 Solirubrobacteraceae bacterium | reverse complement strand
GGCCGTGCTCTCCACGGCGGCCGGGGCGCTCATGAGCCGAGCCTCTCGACGATCCAGTCGATGCACGAGGTCAACGCCTCCACGTCGGCGGGCTCGACCGCCGGAAACATCCCGATGCGCAGCTGGTTTCGCCCGAGCTTGCGGTAGGGCTCGACATCGACGATCCCGCTCGCGCGCAGGGTCGCGGCGACCGCGGCCGCGTCGACGCCGTCGTCGAAGTCGATCGTGCCGACGACCAGCGAGCGCTTGGCCTCGTCGGCGACGAACGGCGTCGCGAAGCTGCTGCGCTGCGCCCACCCGTACAGATGGTCCGAGGACTCGCGCGAGCGCGCGATGCAGGCGTCGAGTCCGCCGAGGTCGAGCATCCAGCGCAGCTGGTCCTCGAGCAGCAGCAGCGTCGCGAGCGCGGGCGTGTTGTACGTCTGATCTTTGAGCGAGTTCTCGAGCGCGGTGAACAGCGAGAGGAACGGCGGGATCCAACGGTCGCCGTCGGCGAGCTCCGCGATGCGCTCCTGCGCGGCGGGGCTCAGCATCGCGACCCACAGCCCGCCGTCGGAGCCGAAGCACTTCTGCGGCGCGAAGTAGTACGCGTCGACGTCGCCGAGCGAGACAGGGAGCCCGCCCGCGCCCGAGGTCGCGTCGATGACAACGAGCGCGTCGCCCGCGCCGCCGGGGCGCGTGACGGGAACCATCACGCCGGTCGAGGTCTCGTTCTGGGCCCACGCGACCACGTCCGCACGGCCGTCCGCTGCCTGCGCGCCCACGTTGCGCGGATCGGGGGCGTCGCCGGGCTCGGCGCTGACGACGATCGGGGCGAGCAGGAAGGGCGCGCCGCTGGTGACGTTCGCGAACTTCGAGGAGAACTCGCCGTAGGTGAGATGCAGCGCGCGCTCGCGCACGAGCCCGAACGCGGCGGCGTCCCAGAAAGCGGTCGCGCCGCCGTTGCCGAGCGTGACCTCGTACCCGTCCGGCGCGGCGAAGAGCTCGGCGAGACCGGCGCGGATCGACCCGACGAGCGCCTTCACCGGCTTCTGGCGGTGCGA
This sequence comes from Solirubrobacteraceae bacterium, assembly GCA_036270715.1. Classification (GTDB taxonomy): domain Bacteria; phylum Actinomycetota; class Thermoleophilia; order Solirubrobacterales; family Solirubrobacteraceae; genus Palsa-744. Next base: position 807 of record DATBCA010000071.1, on the reverse strand, counting down.
GGTGCCCATGACCGCGCCGCCGTCGCGCGCGAGCCGCTCGAGAGCCTCGGGGCGGACCTTCGACGGGCCGCAGCCAAAGCGCCCATCGCCGGGCCGCAGCTGCTCGGGGACCGTCAGGTTGTCCTGCGCTGTCGTGCTACTGGGAACGCTCGGCGTCATACGGGCTCCTCGGTCGTTTCGACCTCTGGCGTGATGCTCGGAGGCTGCCCAGGCGCGCGGCTATTGACGTCTCGTCGCTTCCCGGTGGTGCACTCCACCCGAGCGCCAGTCACGACGAGCACGCCGAGTGTAGCGGACGGGGTTCGCGGCTCAGCTGCCGAACACGGCCTCGCGCGCGAGCGTGCGCGCCGACCAGTTCGGCGCGAGGCGCGTGGGCGCGACGCCCGCGAGGTCCTCGCACGAGAGCACGCAGAACTCGGGCGCGGGGCCGAGCACGAGCTGGCGCTGCCACACGCTCGAGCCGCGCGGATCGGCGCCGTCGCCGAGCATCGCCCCGAGCTCGGCCCTGCCCGCGCCGGCGGCGGGCGCGACCCACGTCGCCTCGGTGGATTCGGCGAGCGCGCGAGCGCTCGAAAGCTCGCCCTCGATCAGCCGGTACACGCCCGCGGTGGCGCGGCCGACGCCCTTCGCGGCGCGATCGTGGCTCGTGCGGTGCCCGCGCGCGACCGCGGACTCGTTGAGCACGCCGAGCGCCGCGAAGTCCTCCACGAGGTACCAGTCCTCATACCACGCGCCCGCGGCGGGCGGCGCGGGCGTGGCGCCGGCTGGGGCGTCGCCCGGCTCGGGCGGCTAACCCATGACGGCCCA
>DATBCA010000070.1:0-2061 GCA_036270715.1 Solirubrobacteraceae bacterium | reverse complement strand
GATCTCGGTGTAGCGCAGCGGGCCGTCCAGCAGCGCCGCGACGATCGGCAGCGACCAGCGGTCGCCGACCAGCCCACACGCGGCCGCCAGGCCCTCGTGCTGGCGCACGCTCAACTCCGGCTCGCGAGCGCTCGGCTCGAGCCCGCGCTCGCCGGTCCCCCACGTCAGCTCGCTCCGTTCTATGGGCATGGTGCTATGTTACTTGCATGTTGCAACAGACTCCTGCCGAGGCGTTGTCCGCAGCCGCCAGCGTCGTCTCATTCGGGCGCGGAGCGCGACGTGGCTCGGGCTTCGTGATCGGTCCCGACCGCGTGCTCACACTCGCCTACCGACTTCGCGACGACACGGTCGAGACGGTCGCGCGCGACGGTGAGCGGCGCGAGGGGCGCGTGCTTGGCGTCGACCGCGAGCTTGGCGTCGTGGTGCTCGACGTGCCGACCGGCGACGCGCCCGCCGTGAGCTGGGCGAGCGAGCCCCCGCAGCTCGGAAGCGCCGTGTTCGCGCTCGCCGACCCCGGAAGCGGGCTGCGCGTGACCGCCGGCAACGTATCGGCCGAGTCGCTCACGGTTCGCTCGCGCCACGGTCGTTCCCTCGAGCTGATCGAGCACACCGCGCCCCTGCCGCGCGGCTCCGGCGGCGGGCCGCTCGTAGACGCCGCGGGAGCGGTCGTGGGCGTGAATGCCCTCCGCGGCGACGCCGGGTTCCTGCTCGCGCTGCCCGCGCGAGCCGTCCAGAGCGCGATCGAGCGCGTCATCGAGGGACGCGAGCCGGTGCGCCTCGGCGTCGCGCTCGCATCTCCGTCAGCGAGCAGGGGCATGCGCCGCGCCGTCGGGCTGCCCGACCACAACGGCCTGCTCGTACAGGCGGTCGAGGAGCGCAGCGCGGCGGAACGCGCGGGCGTCAGGCGCGGAGACCTGCTCATCGGCCTCGGCGGCTCCGCGCTCGCGACCGTTGACGACCTGCACGCGGCACTCGAGGCCAACGCGCGCGGCCAGGCCGTCGAGCTTTCCGTCCTGCGTGCAACCGAGCAGCTGCAGCTGTCGGTCGACTTGGCTCGGGAGCCCGAGGAATGAGCGTCGGGGTCACAGAGCGCGACTCGGCGGCTCTCGACGCATATAGCGCCACCGTCGTGGACGTCGCCGAGCGCCTCTCCCCCACGGTCGCGAACCTCAAGCTGCTCGCGCGCAGGCGCGACGGTCGTGACGTGCCTTCGGGCGCTGGCAGCGCGATCGTGCTCACACCCGACGGCTTCCTGCTGACATCCGCACACGTCGTCGCGCCGCGCCGCGGCGGCGGGCCGGCGCCCGGCGGCGTGGCTTCGTTCACCGATGGCGAGGAGCTGCGCTTCGAGGTCGTGGGCCGCGACCCGCTCAGCGACCTCGCGGTCCTGCGCACGCACGACGGCGGCCTCTCGGCCGCGCAGCTCGGCGACGCGGCCGAGCTGCGCGTTGGCCAGCTCGTCGTCGCGATCGGCAACCCGCACGGATTCGCGGGATCCGTGACGGCGGGCGTCGTATCGGCGCTCGGACGCTCGCTGCCCGCGCGCGGGCGCGGCGTCGCGCGCCTGATCGACGATGTGATCCAGACCGACGCCGCGCTCAACCCCGGCAACTCCGGCGGTGCGCTCGCGAACAGCGCCGCGCACGTCGTGGGCGTCAACACGGCGGTCGCCGGCATCGGACTCGGCCTTGCCGTCCCGATCAACACCGCGACGCGCGGGATCATCGGCGCGCTGATGACCGACGGACACGTCCGGCGCGGCTATTTCGGCATCGCCGGAAACGTACGCCCGCTGCCGCTCGCAGCGCGCGAGCGCTGGGAGCCGGGCGAATGCGTGGAAATCATCGAGGTCGTGCCCGGATCGCCCGCGGAGCGCGCCGGCCTGCGCCCGCACGACCTGCTCGTCGAGGTGCAGGGGCGGCGGATCGCGACGGTCTCGGACCTGCAGACGATCCTCCAGCGCGACGTCGTGGGCACGAACCTCGACGCGGTTGTGCTGCGCGACGGCGCCGAGCGGCGTATGCACGTCGTGCCCGCCGATCTCGAGTCAAACGCGAGCTA
>DATBCA010000069.1:0-3384 GCA_036270715.1 Solirubrobacteraceae bacterium | reverse complement strand
TCGCCTCGCCCGCCTCGCCGATCGACTATCTGCGCCTGCCGCTGCACACGCTCAAGGTCGGCTCCTACGGCACGCACCACACGCTCGGGCTCGCCAAGGCCAAGCGCGCGCGCTTCCTGCTCGCGTCGACGAGCGAGGTCTACGGCGACCCGCAGGTGCACCCGCAGCCCGAGACCTACTGGGGGCACGTCAATCCCATCGGTCCGCGCGGCGTCTACGACGAGGCCAAGCGCTACGCCGAGGCACTCACCATGGCGTACCACCGCCAGCAGGGCGTCGACACCGGAATAGTTCGGATCTTCAACAGCTTTGGTGCCAGGATGCGCCCGCACGACGGCCGCGCGATCCCGACGTTCCTGCGCCAGGCGCTCGGCAACCGTCCCCTGACCGTCTTCGGTGACGGCGGCCAGACGCGCTCGTTCTGCTACGTCAGCGACCTCATCCGCGGGCTCATCGCGCTCGCCGAGTCGCCGCACCACGAGCCCGTCAACATCGGCAATCCCGACGAGTTCACGCTGCTCGAGCTCGCCGAGACGATCAAGGAGCTGACCGAATCGAGCTCGGAGGTCGTCTACGAGGCGCTGCCCGTCGACGACCCCAAGCAAAGAAGGCCGGACATCACGCTCGCGCAGCAGCTCCTCGGCTGGTCGCCCGAGGTGCCGTTGCGCGAGGGATTGCGGAGAACGATCGAGCAGGCGGGCGCTGCGATGCTCGTCGGAGGTTCGAGCTGACGCGCAGGGACGCGATCGCCGGCAGCGAACGAGCAGACAGCCCGTTTCGGAAATCCGTCAAGCGACCGCTACATCTGGGAGTCTTACGCGTTTGAGCACTGACATGGACCCGCGTTCGTCGAGGACGTCCGCTCCAGCCGCTCCCCCGCCACCGCCGACGTCAGCTGCCAAGGGTCGCACCCACATCGCCGCGCGCCCACGCGCGGCGCGTGCGTTGGGGTCGACGTCCGCGTGGTCGGTCCTCTCCGAGGCGACCGCGCGGCGCGTGCACTCCGATCACGACATGCGCCGCAAGCGCCCGCCGGCGCTCTCGTTGCTGCTGCGCATGGCCACCGCGCGACGCGTCGCGCGCGTGATCTCGCTGCTCGTGCTCGACTTCGCCGGCGTGTCGCTCGCGATCTTCACCGCGCTGATGCTCAAGGCCGTCGTCCGCAATCACGTCAACGTCACCGACGCCGTGCACGAAACCGAACGCATCCTCGCGTTCGCCTACCTGCTCACCGCGCTGCTGTTCGCTCGCAGCGGCCTCTACTCCGAGCGCGCGCAGCGGCCGGGCCTCTCGCGGATCGTCGGCTCGCTCTTCCAGGTCGCCCTCGTCGCGCTCGTGTTCGCGGTCGTCAACGGCGAACACTTCAGCAGCTACTACCTCTTCTACGGCTCGCTCGGCTTCGCGCTGCTGTACGTCTCCTCGCTGCGTGCCGGCTACGAGTGGGCCACCGGCCGGATCCTTCGCGCCGCCGGGTACCGGCGCCGTGCCGTGCTCGTCGGTACCGGCAAGCACATCCGCGACGTCGCCCACGCGCTCTCCGACGCCTCGAACGCGCCCGTCGAGGTCGTCGGGTTCCTGTCTCCGCGCGCGCTCCCGGAGAACGGGCTTCGCGCGCTCGGCGCGCTCGACGACCTCGAGCGCGTGCTCGATGCCGAGCACGTCGACGAGGTCATCATCGCCGACCCCGACTTCCCGCAGGTCGACGCCGTGGAGCTCGTCGACCAGTGCCACCAGCGCGGCGTGCGCGTGCGCCTCGCGCCCTCGACGATGGAGATCCTCATCCACCGAGCCGAGTTCGTGCCCGGCGAGTCGGTGCCGCTGTTCGAGCTCGGGCCGCCCGTATTCGAGGGCGTCGACTTCGCGCTCAAGCGCACCTTCGACCTCGTCGGCGCCTCGCTGCTGCTCGTCGTGTTGAGCCCACTGCTGCTCGCGATCGTCATCGCCGTCCGCGTCTCCTCGCGCGGTCCGACCTTCTACCGCTCGCTGCGCCGCGGAATCGGCCAGCGCCCGTTCGAGTGCCTCAAGTTCCGCACCATGCACAGCGACGCCGAGCAGCTCCAGGCGGACATCGAAGACCTCAACGAGGCCAGCGGCGCGCTGTTCAAGATCCGCGACGACCCCCGGCTCACGCGCGTCGGGCGGATCCTGCGGCGCTTCTCGCTCGACGAGTTGCCCCAGCTCATCAACGTGCTCCGCGGCGAGATGTCGCTCGTCGGCCCGCGGCCGCTGCCCGAACGCGACTATCAGATGCTCGAGGACTGGCACCGCAAGCGCTACCTCGTGCTGCCCGGCATCACCGGGCTCTGGCAGGTATCCGGCCGCTCCGAGCTCGACTTCGACGACCTCGTCCACCTCGACTTCATCTACCTCGAGCACTGGTCACTCGCGCTCGACCTCACGATCCTGCTCAAGACCATCCCCGCCGTCGTCTCGCGACGAGGCGCTTACTAGACCCGCGCCGGCGCACCCCTGACGTCAGCGCCGCGCGCTGGCGCACGCGGCCGTCCACTCAGCCGTCAGGCTGCCTTCTCTAAAGCTCCATGTGCCGTCGCGCCGCCCAACGCGGCTGTGCCAGCGGGCCTCCGGGAGCGGGCCTGCGCATTCGCCCCATGCGAATCGCCGGTCGCGAGCTCTCGGGCTGCGCCGCCGCCGTCTCGTACACGCTCCACGTCGCGCGCGCGGCGTCCTCCCAGCTCCACGCAGGCGGCCGCGGGGCCGGCCGCGACGCCGATTCGGCGGCCGCGACCAGCGCGCACGTGTCGCCCGCCGGCACGAACGTCGCGCGCCCGTCGAGCACCTCGCGCGTAGCGCGCGCCTCGCACGCGACCACCGGCGCGCCGCACGCGAGCGCCTCGACCGCCGACAGGCCGAAGCCCTCCTCCTCCGATGGCGTGACGACCGCGTGCGCGCCGCTGTACAGCGCCGCGAGGTCGTCGTCGCTGACGTGCCCCGTGAGGATCACGTCGGGCAGCTCGTGCGCCCACGGCCGCGTCGCTCCGGCGAGCACCAGCGGCATCGTCCTCGGCGTCGACGCGAGCTCCGCGACTCGCTTCGCGGGGTCGGGATGCTCGAGGCCGCCGACCCACAGCAGGTAGCGACCCGGCAGCGAGAAGCGCGCGCGCACCGTCGCGACCTCAGCCTCGCCGCGCGGGTACATCACCGCGTCGGGCGCCTCGGGGATCACGACGAGCGCCTCGCGCTCGATGCCCAGGCACGTCACGGCGTCCTCGGCGATCGCCTCCGTCGCGACGATCACGCGCGCCGCGCGCTGCATCGCGAGCGCTCGCAGGCGCGGACGCACACCCGGGCGCAGATGCTCGCTGCGCCGCTTCGATGCCGCGAGGTCGTGCAGCGTCACCACCAGCGGCGACGGGCTGCGAAGCG
>DATBCA010000068.1:0-5236 GCA_036270715.1 Solirubrobacteraceae bacterium | reverse complement strand
GGCGTTGTAGGGGATCAGGTTGACCTTGAAGATCGACTGCCCTCGCCTGCCCGAGCCGACGAGCGCACCCGCGAGCGCGACCGCTTGCTCGAAGCGATCGTTGACGCCCGCGAGCATCACGTACTCGACGAACACGCGCCGGCGCTTGCGCGCGTAGAACGCGCGCGCGGCGTCGATGACGTCGCCGAGCGGGTAGCGCTCGTTGACCGGCATGAGCTCCGAGCGCAGCGCTTCGTCGGCGGCGTGGACCGAGAGCGCGAGCCGCAGCGGCAGGGGTTGCTCGGCGAGCGCTTCGATGCCGGGGATCCACCCGACCGTCGAGACGGTCGTGCGGCGGTGCGAGACGCCGAGTTCCGGCAGGCGCTCGCACGCGGCGAGCACCGCGTCGAGGTTGAGCATCGGCTCGCCCATGCCCATGAACACGCAGTGCGTGAGCGGCGCGCCGCCGTCGAGGCGCCGGAAGTGAAGCGCCTGGTCGAGGATCTCCGACGCGGTGAGGTTGCGCGCGAAGCGCATGCGCCCGGTCGCGCAGAACGAGCAGTCGAGCGCGCACCCCGATTGCGAGGAGACGCACAGCGAGCGGCGCCCGTCGCGATAGCGCATGAGCACCGCCTCGAGCGCGCGCGCGTCGGGGGACGAGAAGAGCGCCTTGACGGTGCCGTCGCGGGCGCGCGCCTCCTCGCGCAGCTCGAGGCTCGAGAATGGCACCTCGCGCGCGAGCGCCTCGCGCAGCGCGGCGGGGAGGTCGGTCATGTCGCCGTAGCCGCCCGCGCCGCGCGCCGCCCAAGCCCACACCTGACGTGAGCGAAAGGCGGGCTCGCGCCGGCGGGCGAGCGCGTCGTCGAGGAGCTCGAGGTCCACGCCATACATTCTTGGCGATGCGCCTCGTCAAGTACCTCGCCCACGCGGGCGTCGCCTCGCGCCGCGCGGCCGAGCGGCTGATCGCGGCGGGGCGCGTGCGGGTCGACGGCGCGACGATCACGGACCCGGCGCTCGACGTAGGCGAGCACAGCCGCGTGGACGTGGACGGCGAGGCGGTACGCGGTCTCGAGGCGCGCGTGGTGTACGCGCTGCACAAGCCCGTCGGCATCGTCTCGACCGCGCGCGACACGCACGGGCGCCCGACGGTAGTTGGCCTCGTTCGCGCGAGGGGGCTGCGCCTGTACCCGATCGGGCGCCTGGACGCCGACTCGAGCGGTCTGATCCTGCTGAGCAACGACGGCGAGCTCGCGAACCGTCTCACGCACCCGCGCTTCGAGGTCCCGAAGACGTACGTCGCGACGCTCGCGGGCGGCCCGGTCTCCGACGCGTCCTTGCGCCGGCTGCGCGCTGGGGTAGAGCTCGAGGACGGCGTGACCGCGCCCGCGCGCGTGCGCCGCAGGGGCGCGCACGCGATCGAGATCACGATCCACGAGGGCAAAAAGCGCCAGGTGCGGCGGATGTGCGACGCGGTGGGGCACCGTGTGACGGCGCTGCAGCGAATCGCGTTCGGGCCGCTGCGCCTCGGGGCGCTCGCGCCGGGCGAGCACAGGCGCCTGAGCGACGCGGAGGTCGAGAGGCTGCGCTCGCTGTAGGCCCACGAGAGAGGCCCCCGCCGGCGAAGGCTCGCCGGGATGGCGCGCTCGCTCTGCCAGAATCGCGGCCCATGCGACTGTTTGCGCTGCGCGGCGCGATCAGCGTCGAGCGCAACGACGCGGGCGCGATCCTGGAGGCGACGAAGACGCTGATGGTCGAGATCATCGAGCGCAACGGCCTCACGCCGGAGACGGTCGTGAGCTGCATCTTCACGTCGACGCAGGACCTCGACGCCGAGTTCCCCGCGGTGGCGGCGCGCGCGCTGGGCTTCGACCGCGTGCCGCTGCTGTGCGCGCAGGAGATCGCGGTGCCGGGCTCGCTTCCGCGCGTCATCAGGGTCCTGATCCACTACCACGCGCCCGAGGAGCACGCGGTGGCGCACGTGTACCTCGGCGAGGCGACGGCGTTGCGCACGGACCTGCAGGCGGCGCAGTAGGCAGAATAAGCCGGTGTCGCTCGAGTTCTCAGCGCGCGTAGCGCGCATCCCCTCGTACCCCGTCGCGGGTGCGTACGCGGGCGCGGCGCCGCCGGTGCGCCTCGCGAGCAACGAGTCGCCGGAGCCGCCGCTGCCGGCGGTGCGCGAAGCGATCGAGCGCGCACTGGGGACGCTGAACCGCTACCCCGACCCGTCGAACACGCTCCTGCGCAGGCGCCTGTCCGAGCGCTACGAAGTGCCCGCGTCGCAGATCGCGGTCGGCAACGGCTCCTGCGACATCCTGCTGGCGGCGGGAGACGCGCTGCTCGAGCCAGGGGCCGAGGTGGTGTACGCGTGGCCGTCCTTCTCGGTCTACCCCCACCTGAGCGCGGGGACGGGCGCGCGCGCGGTGACCGTCCCGCTCGACGAGCACGAGCGCCACGACCTGCCGGCGATGCTCAGCCAGATCACGGTCGCGACGCGGCTGGTGCTCGTGTGCAATCCCAACAACCCGACGAGCACGGCGCTCGCGCTGAGCCAGATCGCGGACTTCCTCGACGAGGTCCCGCCGTACGTATGCGTGATCCTCGACGAGGCCTACTGCGAGTTCAACCTCGCCTCGGACCCCGACGCGAGCCTGGAGCTGCTCGACCGGCACCCCAACCTCGCGCTCCTGCGGACGTTCTCGAAGGTGCACGGCCTCTGCGGCCTGCGCGTCGGTTTCGCGCTGTGCGGATCGGACGCGCTGCCGCTCGCGCTCGAGAAGGTGCGCCAACCGTTCTTCTGCAACGCGCTCGCACAGGTCGCGGCGACCGAGGCGCTCGACCACCAGGACGCCGTACTCGACCGTGTGACGCGCACGGTCGCCGAGCGCATCAGCGTCGACGAGCGCCTGCGCGCGCTCGGCCTCTCGCCGGCCGAGTCGCAGGCCAACTTCTGCTGGTTTCGGCTCGGAGACCGCGACGAGCAGGAGGTCATGCGCGGCCTGGAGCAGCGCGGCGTCCTCGTGCGCGCGGGTAGCGCGCTGGGCTCCGAGGGCGCCCTGCGCGTCACGTACGGCACCTCGGCCGAGAACGAACGCTTCCTGGAAGCGCTTGCCGAGGTCCTCTGAAGGTGCTACAAAGCGTTCAGACGACCATGCCCGCACGAGCAATCGCATCGACGTGCCCCTCGCGCGCGAACGCCGAATGGTCGCCGTACGCCTACGCCTGGCGATTTAGCTAGGCGCTCCGGCCTGCGCCCGTCCGCGAGCGGGCAACGCAGACAGGCCGCACCGAGTCCCCAAAGGGACTGAGCGCCCACTCGGCGGGCTCTCGCAAGAGCCCGGACCCGCGCCCACCGCGGCGCGGACCTCGCGGAGTACGCGGCGCGGTGCCGTGAGCGGCCGGCGCCGAAATGAGAATCGCAGGCGTTATTGAAAGGATGAATCGATGATGATCGTGATGAAGGAGACGGCAACCGAGGAGGACGTGACTGCCGTCATCACCAAGATCGAGCGAGCCGGCGCGCGCGCCCACCGCATCAAAGGCGCGCGCCTCAACGTGATCGGCGCGATCGGCGACGTCGAGCAGGACGTGAGCGTCGCGAGCCTCGGGCTGGAGGGGCAGCCCGGCGTCGATCGGGTGATGGAGATCCTCAAGCCGTACAAGCTCGCGTCGCTGCAGATGACGCACGGCGAGCGCACCGTGATCGACGTCGGCGGGCGCAAGATCGGCGGCGAGCACTTCGCGCTGATCGCGGGCCCGTGCACGGTCGAGTCACGCGAGCAGACGCTCGAGACGGCGCGCACCGTGGGCGACGCGGGCGCGACGCTGCTGCGCGGCGGCGCGTACAAGCCGCGCACGTCTCCGTACGCCTTCCAGGGACTCGGCGCCGACGGCCTGCGCCTCCTCGCCGAGGCGAAGGCCGAGACCGGCCTGCCGATCGTCACGGAGGTGATGGACATGCGCGACCTCGAGCTCGTGCTCGAGGTGGCGGACGTCGTGCAGATCGGTGCGCGCAACATGCAGAACTACCCGCTGCTGGCCGAGATCGGGCGCTCCGGGCGACCGGCGCTCCTCAAGCGCGGGCTCTCCTCCACCCTCGACGAGCTGCTGATGGCGGCGGAGTACATCCTCAAGGAGGGCAACCCCGGCGTGATCCTCTGCGAGCGGGGCATCCGCACCTTCGAGACGGCGTACCGCTTCACGCTCGACCTGATGGCGGTGCCGGTGCTCAAGGAGCTGACCCACCTGCCGGTGGTCGTCGACCCGAGCCACGCCGCCGGGCGGCGTGACCTCGTACTGCCGCTGTCGCTCGCGTCGGCCGCGGTCGGCGCCGATGGGATCATCGTCGAGGTGCACCCGAACCCGGAGGAGGCCGTTTGCGACGGGCCGCAGGCGCTCCGAGGCGAGGACTTCGCCGCGTACGCCGCCGCCGTCGAGCAGGCAGCGGCGCTCGCCGGCAAGGCGCTGCGTCGCGGAGAGCCCGCGACGGGGAGGGAGCCCGCCCTTGTCTGATCGCGCCGGCGCCGCGGTACGCGCGACCGACTACGTTCGCGACCGGCGGATCGAGCGGGTCGTCCCGCTGCTCGCGCCGGACACGCTGCTGGGCGAGCTGCCGTTGGGCCCCGAGCGGGCGGACGTCGTGATCGGCGGCCGCCGCGACATCCAGGCGGTGCTCGAACGCGCCGACGAGCGCCTGCTTGCGATCGTCGGGCCGTGCAGCGTGCACGATCCCGACGCGACGCTCGACTACGCGCAGAGGCTCGCGAAGCTGGCACGCGAGCTCAGCGGCGAGCTCCTGATCGCGATGCGCGTGTACTTCGAGAAGCCGCGCACGACGACCGGCTGGAAGGGCCTGATCAACGACCCGCACCTCGACGGTTCGGGAGACGTGAACGCCGGCCTGCACCTCGCGCGGCGCGTGCTGCTGGGCGTGCTCGACCTGGGCCTGCCCGTCGGCTGCGAGTTCCTCGACCCGATCACGCCGCAGTACATCTCCGACGCCGTCGCCTGGGGTGCGATCGGCGCCCGCACGACCGAGAGCCAGACCCACCGCCAGCTCGGGTCCGGCCTGTCGATGCCGGTCGGCTTCAAGAACCGCACCGACGGCAACATCCAGGTGGCCGTCGACGCGGTGCGCGCGGCGGCGGTCCGCCACGCGTTCGCGGGCATCGACGCGAACGGGACGCCCGCGATCCTGTACACGCGCGGCAACGCCGACTGCCACGTGATCCTGCGCGGCGGGAAGGGCGAGCCCAACTTC
>DATBCA010000067.1:0-4802 GCA_036270715.1 Solirubrobacteraceae bacterium | reverse complement strand
CGCACGCCCGTCGAGGTGTTGCTCGTCGCGCTCGTCGCCGGCGCGGGCACGCTCTTCTTCGGAATCATCCCGCAGCCGCTGTTCGAGCTCGTGCACGGCGCCGGTGCCTCGTTCGCGGGGCTGTTCTAGACTGCGCGCGAGCCAAAGCCGTCGACGATCGGGGGATCACAATGCCTGGACGAAGAATGCGTGTCGCCGTCGCCGTGCTCGCGTGCGCAGGTCTGCTCGCGGGCGCCGCAACCGCCCTCGCCGCGCACCCCACGAAGAACGCGCATTTCAGCGGCTCGTTCACCTTCACCGGCGTCAACGGCTTCAAACCCGCCGTCTCATTCAACGTGTCCAAGGACGGCAAGACCGTCACGCATTTCACGTTCCAGACGCTCGGCTGCTTCGGCGCCGGCGGCTTCAAGCAAGGCGTCAACTACTACGCCAAGCCCGACGCGATCATCCACGTCGCGGGCAGCTTCAAAGTCTCGAGCTCCGGGCGCTTCTCCGCGACGGCCGTCGTGTGGAAGTTCACGGCGTTCGGCGTGACGACGACGACGACCACGACGCTCAGCGGCACGTTCACCAACGCGAAGTCGGCAAGCGGCACCGTCAAGTTCGCTCAGAAGATGTCGGGCAAGGTGACCGGCTCGTGCGAATCGCCGGGGTTGGGCTTCAGCGCCAAGGCGCGGTAGCTCGAGAGCGTTCGCGGCACCGCGCCACGAGGGCGGCCGCGCGCGCTCAGGCCGCCGTCTCGACCCTCCCGGAGGCCCTCGCGGACGCTTCAGCTTCCGTCAGCTGGCCCTCCACGAGGTCGAGGCCGGCGTCCCAGAACCCGGGGTCACGTAGGTCGATGCCAACGATCTGCGAGAGCTCCTGCGGGCTTTTCGAGCCGCCCGCCGCGAGCAGCTCGAGGTAGCGCGGCACCATGTCCCCGCCCTCCTCGCGGTAGCGCTCGTACACCGACAGTGCGAGCAGCTGCCCGTACGCGTATGCGTACACGTACCCGGGACTGCCGATGAAGTGCGGGATGTACGACCACCACGAGCGGTAGCCGTCGGTCAGCTCGACGGAGTCGCCCAGCATCTCCGCCTGGCTCTCCGCCCACAGCTCGCCGAAGCGGTCGACCGACAGCTCGCCCTGCTCGCGCCGCGCCGTGTGGACGAGGTCCTCGAAGCCGTTCATCGCGACCTGGCGAAACACCGTCGCGATCGTGTCCTCGAGGTTCTCCGCAAGCAGCGCGAGCCGCGAGGAGGGCGTCGAGTCCTCCTCGAGCAGCCGCGCGAACACGATCGTCTCCCCGAACACCGACGCCGTCTCGGCGAGCGTGAGCGGCGTCGACTGGTGAAAGATGCCCTGCCGGGCGGCGAGCGCGAAGTGCACGCCGTGCCCGAGCTCGTGCGCGAGCGTCAGCACGTCGCGCCGGCGCGCGGCGTAGTTGAGCAGGACGTAGGGCGCGACCGACGGCACCGTCGACGCGCAGAACGCGCCGCCCCGCTTCCCCGGCCGCGGCGGCGCGTCGATGCGTCGCTCGGAGAAGAACCGCGACGCGAGCTCGCCGAGCTCGCTCGAGAACGAGGAGTAGCAGTCGAGCACGATCTCGCGCGCGTGCGAGAACGCGTAAGTGGCCTCGTCCTGCGTGACCGCCGCCATGCGGTCGTAGTCGGCGATCCGCTCGACGCCGAGCAGCTGCGCCTTCAGCCGGTACCAGCGCCGCGGAATCTCAAAGCGCGCGCGCACCGCCTCGATCAGCGCGTGCACCGACTCGTCGCTCGCTTCGTTGGCGAGATTGCGCGCGGCCAGCCAGTGCGAGTAGCTGCGCAAGCGGTCGTCGACCGACTTGTCCATCAACAGCGTGTTGAACACGTATCCCCGCGTGCGCAGGCCGGGCGCGAGCGCCGCAGTCACCGCCTCCGCGCTCGCACGCCGTAAATCCGCGTCCGCCGACGCAAGGCGCGCGAGCGCGAGGTCGAGCGCCACCTTCTGCGGCTCGCCCGCTCCCGCCGCCGCGCCGTCGGCCGACTCTCCCGGAAGCTCTACCTCGATCGCCGAGGTGAGCTCTTCGAACAGCCGCGCCCACGCGCTCGAGCCGGTCAGCGCCTTCTCCGCGAGGACCCTCTCCTCCGGTTCTGAGAGCAGGTGGTCTCGGTAGCGGCGCACGCTGCGCAGGTAGTGACGGCAGAACTCCAGGCCGTCGCCCGCGAGCAGCTCGTCGACGCGCCCGTCTCCGAGCGCCGCCCAGTCGAGCTCGAAGAACAGCAGCGTCGTCTCGATCGCAGTGCTGCGCTCCTGTGCGAGCTGTAGCAGCGCCCCGTTCTGCGGGTCCGCCGTGTCGGCCGAGAAACGCAGCACCGCGTAAGAGCCTGCGCGCCCCGCCAGGTCCTGGATCGCCGCAAGCTCCTCCATCGCCGTCCTCAGCGCCTCGGAGTCGAGCTCGCCGAGCTTGCCCGCATATAGCTGCGCGAACGCCTGCGCGCGCTCGAACGCCTCGCCCAAACGCCGCTCGACGCCCTCCGCCCCCTCCCCCGCGACGAGCGGATCGAGGTCCCACGCCGTGTGCGCGAGCTCCTCGTCGACGGCGCCGTTGGCTGCGTCGCTGGCCATGCGAGGCGCCAGCTTATCGCCGCGAGCGAGCCTTCACGTCGGCGATTACCGGAGGGTGCAGGCAACTCTCGATCGAGGTGCCGCGCGCGCGTGCACGCGCGCGCGCGCACGTCCGTTCGAGGGCCTAGCATCGGCCGCCCGGATGCACGAGACGACGCCGCAGGTCTTCCTCATCGCACGCCCGTCGATCGACGTCGCGGGGATGCGCGGATACCTCGCCGACGTGGGCGGGGAGTCCTGGCTCGAGCGTCGTCTCGATGAGTCAGGCGGCGAGCCGAACGCCGGCGAGCTGCTCGTCGAGTTCGGCGGCCGCGCCTGCTACCGCAGCTGGGAGCCCGGCCTGAACCCCAACGTGAGCAAGGTCCGCACCGACCAGCGCGAGTACTTCGCCAACATCCTGCGCTCCGCGCACGGGAGCGTGCTCGAGCACGCGAACTACTCGTTCGCGCTGCGGAACGTGAGCAGGGTTTTTACGCACGAGCTGATTAGACATCGCGCCGGCTCGGCCTTCAGCCAGGAGAGCCTGCGCTACGTCCGTCTTGCCGACATCGGCTTCCGCGTCGCACCCGCGCTCGAGCCGATCCGCGCGCGGGTCCTATCGATCGTCGAGCAGCTCGAGGAGTTCCAGGTGAGCGCCGCCAAGGAGCTGGGGATCGACGACGAGGGCGTGCCGTTCCACGTCAAGAAGGAGGTCACCTCCGCGTTGCGCCGGCTGGCGCCGATCGGGCTCTCGACCGACATCATCTGGACGGCGAACGCGCGCACGCTGCGGCACGTGATCGAGATGCGCACCGCGCCGGGCGCCGAGGAGGAGCTGCGCCTGGTGTTCGGCAAAGTCGCTGAGGTGATGCAGCGCGAGGCGCCCGGCCTGTTCCAGGACTTCGCGCGCGCCGACGACGGGTCCTGGGCGCCGGAGTTTCACAAGGTCTAACGCGCGCGGAACGCGCCCTGAACTCCTCAGGCGTCCATCGTGCGCATCCGCCACGCGCCGAGCGCGACGAACACGGCGGTCCACACGAGCATCACCGCGAGCGCCGTCCCGTCGGACATCGACACCGCGGAGTTGCGGTCGCCGATGTGAACGGGGCTGAACTGCACGATCGCCTGCGAGAGGATCAGCTTGCGCGAGCTCCCGAGCGAGGTGATGTTCACCAGAATCGGACTCGCCACGAGCTGCCATCCGATCAGCGCGGTGAGCGCCGCGGGGCGCGCGGCGAGCAGCGACGAGAAGCCGACGGCGACCGCGCAGACGACGCCGGTCGAGAGCAGCGAGAATCCGAGGCCGTTGAAGACGAGCGCCGCGTCGGGCGTCGGCGCGCTCGAGGCGAGCGCGTAGGTCCCGATGAGCAGCACGCCGTAGGACACGCCGACGACGAGGAAGCACAGCGCGAGCGCGGCGGGCAGGCGCGTCGCGAACAGCGCGAGGCGGGAGCGACCCGTCGCGATGAGGTCGCGGAGTACGCCCGCAACGGCGTCGCCGGAGCCGCCCTCCACGCCGATCAGGATCGCGGCGAGCGGCCCGAAGAACAGCGCGACGATGCGCAGGGCGTCGTGGAAGCCGTCGAGCCCGCCCGCGGGCGGGTGTTCGCCCGGGTTCGACGAGTGCTGGACGGCGCGCACGATGAAGAACGCGAGCAGCGGCAAAATCGCGAGGACGAGCGACCAGATCACCGTGCCGCGCTTCTTGCGCAGCTTGAGGAAGTCCGCGCCCGTCATCTGGGCGGCGACCGTGGCGTTCACCGCGCCACCCCCTCCTGCACGGGCACGTCGGAGAGCCGCGAGGTGATCTCGAGGAACCGCGCCTCGAGGCTCACGCGCACGGGCTCGAGCCGCACGACGCCGACGCCCGCGTGCACGAGGCTCGCGTTCAACGCCGCGGCCGTCTCGGGCGCGCCGGCGAGCACCACACGCAGGCCGTCGTCGCTCGAGCTGACGGCGCGCACGAGATCGCTCGACTGGAGCACCGACAGCGCGAGCTGCTCGTCCTGGACGCCCACGAGAACTTCGTGCGCCACCCCGGGGCCACTTGCGAGCTCAGCGATCGCGCCCTGGCTCACGACCTTGCCGCGATCGACGATCGCCGCCGCGTCGCAGACCTTTTCCACCTCGTCGAGCAGGTGCGATGAGAGGAACACAGTTCGCCCCTCCTGCTCGACCATCGCGCGGATCATCTGGCGAAACTCCTGCATCCCGCCTGGATCCAGCCCGTTCGT
>DATBCA010000066.1:0-2903 GCA_036270715.1 Solirubrobacteraceae bacterium | reverse complement strand
TGTCGGCGGCTACGTGAGTCTCGGCGGCGACGGTTAGTGTCGGCGGCTACGGTGAGTGTCGGCGGCGACGGTGAGTGTCGCGAACGAGGTGCCGCGCGTGCGCGCGCGCGTGTGCGCGCGAGCGGTGACCTGCCTCAGCGGCGGACGCGCTGCCAGTCGTAGAGCGCGCGCAGCGAGAAGCCGAACGCCACCAGCCCCCACACCGCGGTGACCCAATACGCGCCTTTGACCGCCGCGAGCAACGAGACCGCCAGCGAGGCGGTGCCTGCGCAAACCGAGAAGACGAGATCAGCCACGCGCGCTCAGTCTCGCAGCGGCCGCATGCGACCGGGAAATCGGGTTCCCGCCACCCACAAGGTCAAGCCCGAGGCGGGCCGCTCAGCTGATCGTCAACGGCGCGGAGTAGCCGCCTGCGAGCGTTGCCGCGCGCTACGACGGCACGCGCACCACGCCACGGCCGATGATCTCGACCTCGCCGCCGGGTTCGCAGTTGGCGATCGACACCGCCTCGCTCGCGAGTGAGCGGCGCAGGAACAGCCCGGCGACCACGCCCACCACGAACGGGACAACGAGCGCGAGCGCGCGGTAGGCGAGCACCGCCGCCGTCGCCGACGTGAGCGACACGTGGTAAAGCGCGAGCGTTCCGATCAGGCCGAGGTCCACTCCACCGATACCCCCGGGCACCGGGATCAGACCGCCGAGCTCGCCGATCAGGTAACCGATCCAGATGATCGCGAGCGGCGGTACGTGGCCGAACGCGTGAAACGTCGCCCACAGGATCATCACGTCGAACGCGAGGTAGCCGATCAGACCCACGATCAGCCACGGGTCGCGCCTGCGCAGGAGCCACAGCGCATCGGCCACGCCATCCGCCAGCGCGCGCAGCGTCGCCGGGAGGCGGCCCGTGCGCTCCGAGCGCGCTTCGAGGCGCTGCGCAGCCGCGTCCGCCCACCGCCCTGCCGCGATCGCCAGCGCGATCGCGCCCGCTGCGACGGCCGCCGGGATGATCGTCAGCGCGAGGCTCGCGCGACCTTCGAAGATGCCCACCGCGAGCCCGAGCCCGAGGATGACCACGCCGAGGACGTTCGGGATGCTCGTCAGCAGGAAGAACGCGACGCTCCGGCGCGCGATCCGCTCGGTGCTCATGCCGCTGCGGTGGAGCGCCCACGCGCCCAGCGCGAGCCCGCCCGCGCCACCCGTCGGCAGCACCGCGTTCGCGCCCAGCTCCGACAGCCCGATCTCGGCGCTCGTGCGCCAGCGCATCTTCACGCAGAACACGCTGCGGAAAACCGCCACGTACGAGAACCCCGAGAGGATCTTCAGCGCGACCCCGATCGAGAGCCAGAGCGCGCTCACCTTCGCGAGGCGGTCGCGCAGGCTCGCGAGCCCAGGCACCAGCGTGATCACCGCGACGATCAGCAGGATCGCGACGATCATCCCGATCACGTTGCGCCGTACGCGCGACTGCTCGAAGTCGGGCGAACGCGCGAGCTCGCGCACGGTGCGGTGAGGCGGCGCAGCGTTTGTTGAAGCCTCCATCCTGCCCCTCAGCGTAGGAAGGGCGCCGGGAACGCCGCCGCGGGCGAGCCGCGAGTCAGTTGAACAGCTCCTGCGCGACCTTGCGGAGCTGTACCTCCTCGCTCCCCTCCGTGATGCGGTAGCGGCGGTGGTGGCGGTAGATGTGCTCGAACGGCATGTGCCGCGTGTAGCCCATGCCGCCGCACGTCTGCATCGCGCGATCGGCCGCCTCGCACGCGAGCCTGTTCGCGCGGTAGTTCGCCATCGCGACGAGGTGCGTCACCTCCATGTGGTGGTGGCGGTCGAGCTCCTGCGCCGTGCGGCGCACGAGTCCGCGCACCAGCTCGCATTCGGTCCACAGCTCCGCGAGTGGGAACTGGATGCCCTGGTTGCGCCACAGCGGCTTTCCCCAGACGACGCGCTCGCGCGCCCACTTGACGGCCTCATCGATGCAGAACAGCGCCGCGCCGAGGCTCGAGGCAGCCTGTCGAATGCGGTTCTCGTGAACGAAGCGCTGAGCGAGCGCGAGGCCGAGGTCGAGGTCGCCGAGGATCGCGTCATCGCCCACGCGCACGCCCTTCAGAGCGACCTCCGCATGGTCGGTCGGCATGTTGAACGTCCACCAGTAGAACTCGATCTCGAGGCCCGGCGCGTCGCGCGGGACGACGAACGCTGTGATCCCGCGCGCCTCGCCCGGCGCCCCCGAGGTGCGCGCGAACACAAGGTCGTGCGACGCGCGGTGCATGCCTGAGTTGAAGCGCTTTTTCCCGTCGATCACCCATTCGCCGCCGTCGCGCCGCGCCGCCGTCTCCAGGTACGTCGCGTCCGACCCGTGGTTGGGCTCGGTGAGGCCGAACGCAAGCCCCGCCTCGCGTCGCAGCGACGGTTCCAACAGCGCCGCCTTCTGCTCGGGACTTCCGAACTCGTGCACGAGGATCGCTGTCGGGAAGTTGCCGATCATCGAGATCTCGCTCTGCGGGTCGTTGTGCAGCCCGATGCCGCGGCGGTTGAGGTGCTCGCGCACGACCGCCATCGCGTAGTTGGAGCCCCCGCGCCCGCCGAGCTCCTCGGGCAGCCCGAAGCGCCACAGCCCCGCCTGGTCGGCGAGGTCCATCATCTGCTCCAGCAGCGCCTCCCACTCCGCGCTCGGGATGCCCCCGCGCTCGAAGTCCGTGCGCGCGTGCTCGCGGCGGTGGTCGAAGAAGCGCATGTTGTCTTCCTCGAGCTCCAGCGGTTCGATCTCGTTCGCGATGAACGCGTCCACCTCATCGAGCAGCGCCCGTATCTCCTCCGGCACATCCGCGTTCGCGTCGTCTTTCATCGCTTCTCCCTTGCGAGTGATTCGGTCATCGTCAGGTACGAGGGATTCGCCACCTCGAGCTTCG
>DATBCA010000065.1:0-9054 GCA_036270715.1 Solirubrobacteraceae bacterium | reverse complement strand
GTCGGCGCGTAGCGCTCGCGCAGCACGGGCAGGCTCGCCAGCAGCGTGCGCCGGCCGATCCCGCCAACGAGGTCGCCAACGAACAGGATGCCGGCGCCGTCGCTCGCGCCGTCCCCGGGTGCCGCGTCGCCGGGTGTCGCGTCCTCGCCCGTCGCGTCGTGATCGACCGCGGCGGGCTTCGCAGGCGTTCTCGCGGGCTTCGGCTTGCGGGCCCCCGCCTGCCGCTCAGCCATACTCTGCGGATGGAGTGGCGCAGGTGAACGGCACCTCCGAGGGCACCTCAGAGACCACCCGCGAGATCGAGGTCGCGCCCGGCGCGAGCGACGAGGAGCCCCACGAAGTAGACCCCGCGGCGGGCACCGCCGCCGCCTCGGCACCTCCGCGCGTGGTCGTTCCGCGATGGGTGCAGCTGGTGCTGCTCCCGCTCGCGCTGCTCGCCATCTGGGCTCTCGCGCGCGCAGCGGGCAAGGTGCTGCTGATCTTCATCGTCGCGAGTCTCATTGCGTTGATCCTCAACCCCGCGGTGGCTCTGCTGCAGCGGTCGCGGTTCCCGCGCGGGCTGGCAGTGCTCGCCGTCTACCTCGCATTCTTCCTGACGCTGGCTGGAATAGGCGTGCTGCTCGCGAACCCTATCTCCAACCAGGTGAAGACGTTCACGAAGAACCTCCCTCAGTACCGCGATGAAGCCAACAAACGTCTCGCGAGCCTGCAGCGCACGCTCGACAAGGACGGCATCCACCTGCACCTCGTCAAGCAGGGCGAAACCGCGCTCGAGAACATCGAAAAGAAAATCACCAAGGAAGCGAGCAAACTGACCGCGTTCGGCGCGGCGCTCGTGACCGAAATCGCGAACGCGATCTTCGACCTCGTGCTCGTGTTCGTGCTGAGCGTGTACATGCTCTTATACGGGCAACGCATCGGCGCGCTCGTGCGGCGGGTGATGCCCGCCGGTGACGGCACGCGCGCAGACGACTATCCCCATCTCGTGCAGCGCTCGGTCACCCGCTACGTGGGAGGCCAGCTCCTCTTCAGCGTGATCATGGGCGCCTCGTGCGGGCTCGCGCTGTACCTGTTCGGCGTGCTGAAGATCTTTCCCGACGGAGGCAAGTACGCAATCGCGTTCGGCGTCTTCTACGGGGTGATGGAGCTGGTGCCGTACATCGGGCCGATACTCGGCGCGATCCCGCCGATCGTCGTTGCGCTGCTCACGCACCCGATCGCCGCGGTCTGGCTCCTGATCCTGTTCGTGGGCTTGCAGCAGCTCGAGGGGCACGTGGTCGCGCCGCAGGTGTTCGGCAAGACGCTGCGCACCAATCCGCTGCTGGTGATCCTCTCGCTGCTGATCGGCCTGCAGCTGTATGGCGTCATCGGCGCGCTCGTCGCGCTGCCGATCCTCTCGGTGCTGCGCGAGACGGTCATCTACCTCAACCGCCACCTCACGCTCGAGCCCTGGCAGCGCGCGCCTGCCGGCCTCTTGTGAGCGTTCCCGCAGCGGCCGAGGAGACGTCGGCAGGCACCCTCAGCGTCCGCGGCGTGAGCAAGCGCTACGGCGAGCTCGTCGCTCTGCGCGACGTCAGCTTCGAGTTGTGCGCCGGCGAAGTGCTCGCGATCGTCGGGCCGAACGGAGCCGGCAAGACGACGCTGCTGTCGATTGTTGCGGGCACCCAGAGCGCGACCGCGGGCTCGGTGCACGCCAACGGCGCCGCTGAGGCTTCGCGGAGCGCGCGTGCGCAGCGTGCAGCGGTCGGCTGGGCGCCGCAGCAGGCCGCGCTCTACTCGCGCCTGACGGTCGCGGAGAACCTCCGCCTGTTCGCGCGTCTCGAGCGCGTCGCGGATCCCGAGCGCGCGGTCGAGCGGATGCTCGATCAGACGGAGCTCCGCGCCCGCGCAGATGACCGCGTCGGGCGCCTCTCCGGGGGGAACCGCCAGCGCGTGAATGTCGCGCTCGCGCTGCTCGCCGACCCTCCCGTGCTTGCGCTGGACGAGCCGTCCGCGTCGCTTGACCCGGCGCAGCGTGAACGTCTGTGGGAGTTCATCAAGGGGCTTGCTCGCAGCGGGCACAGCGTGATCTTCTCCTCGCACAACATGGCCGAGGTCCAGCGCCACGCCGACCGCGTGATCGTGCTCGACCGCGGCGAGCAGCTATTCGATGGCGCCCCCGCCGAGCTCATGCGAACGGCGGGCGACGGCGACCGATCCGAGATCGGCCAGCGCGACCTCGAAAGCGCGCTCGTCGCGTTCGTCGCGCGCAGCGAGCGCGAGCAGGGGATCGGCGAATGAGGTGGCTGCTCGCCAAGGACGTGCGCATCCTCGCGCGCTCGCGCCTGCTGCTCGTCGTGCTCGTCGTCTACCCCGCGGCGATCGCGTTGCTGATCGGCTTTGCGATCTCGCGCACGCCGTCGCGTCCGCGCGTGGCGATCGTCGATGAGACGCCGCCGGGTGCGACCGTGGCGATCGGCTCGAAGGTCGTAAGCGTGCACCGCTACGCCGAACAGCTGTTCTCGCAGGTACAGGCCGTCGACGTGCGCACCCGCGCGCAGGCGCTCGCGAAGGTAAACGCCGCCGAAGTGCTCGCCGCGGTCGTGATTCCCCCCGACATCGTTGCCAAGGCCACGTCCGGGACGACGCAGGGACGGCTCGAAGTCGTCTACAACGGCAACGCGCTCGAGCAGTCGCTCGTGCAGGCGCAGCTCTCCTCGGCGCTCGCGCAGGCGAATCTCGGCTTCTCCCAGCAGATACAGCAGGCGGCGTCGAGCGCGATCAGCCAGCTCCTGCACGGGGGGAACGCGTCGGAACTGGGGGCGCCGGGCTACCTCATCGGGCTCGACCAGATCCCGCCGCTGCTCGCGCGCGTGATCTCGCATCAGCCCCGCGGACCCGACCGCGCGGCGCTCGAACGCGTCGCGGCGTTCGCCGACTTCGCGGCGACGAACCTCAACGTCTCAAGGAGCGTGCTCGCGAGCGTCGGCCAGCCGGTCAGCGTGAGCACGAGGCTCCTGCACGGGCGGCGAACCCCGCTGGACACGTTCGCGGTCGTCGTCGCGGTGAGCATCTCGGAGATGTTCGTGTGCCTGCTGCTGGCGGCGGGCGGCCTCGCGCTCGAGCGTGAAGAGCACACGCTCGCGCGACTCGTGCGCGGTCTCGTCGCGCGCGAGACCGTGCTCGCGGAGAAGGCGTTCGTGGCCGCCGGCTGCGCGTTCGCGGTCGCGTTCGCCCTGCTCGCCGGGGTCGGCGCGTTCGTCGCGCTCGACTGGGCGCGCGTGTGGCTGTGGCTGATCGCGCTCGCCGCCTCCTCGCTTGCGTTCGGCGCCCTCGGCGTCGCGATCGGTGCGCTCGCGCGCGAGGTTCGCGCGTCCTCCCTGCTTGCGTTCCTGCTCTCGCTGCCGCTCGCGTTCCTCGCGCTCGTGCCGTCCGGCGCGGTCGCCTCGGGCCTCTCGGACGTGATCTCGGCGATCTCCTACGTGTTTCCGTTCAAGTCCGCGCTGCAAGCGCTCGACGCCGCGGTCAACCGCTCCGCGCCCGCGATCGGCGGCTCGCTCGTGCACCTCGCGGTGCTCGTGCTCGCGTTCGGCGCACTCGCGCGCGTGAGCCTGCGAAGCGCCGATTGACGGCCGGCGCCGGCCCGCGTCGCATCCTCGCTGCACGCGACGCTCTAACCTGGGCTCGATGGCGTCGTTTCCACAGACGCGCATGCGTCGTCTGCGCGCGAGTGCCTCGTTGCGCGGGCTCGTGCGCGAGACCACCCTGGAGCCCGCGCGCCTGGTGCTGCCGCTGTTCGTCTCGGAGACCGCAAACGGCCGCGAGCCGATCCCGACGCTGCCGGGAGTCGAGCGCCTCTCGCTCGCGGCCGCCGTGGAGGAGGCGCGCGAGGCCGCCGCGCTGGGGATCCGCGGCGTGATGCTCTTCGGCGTGCCCGCCGAGAAGGACGAGCAGGGCTCGGGCGCGTGGGACGACGAGGGCGCGGTGCAGCTCGCCGCGAGCGCGATCAAGCGCGCCGCCGCGCAGCTGGTCGTGATCACCGACGTGTGCCTGTGCGAGTACACATCGCACGGCCACTGCGGCGTTCTGCGCGACGACGGCGGCGTCGACAACGACGCGACGATCGAGCTGCTCGCGCGCACCGCCGCGAGCCACGCGCGCGCCGGCGCCGACATCGTCGCGCCGTCCGACATGATGGACGGCCGCGTAGGCGTGATCCGCGCGGAGCTCGATGCCGCCGGCTGGCCCGAGGTCCCGATCCTCGCCTACTCGGCGAAGTTCGCGTCGGCCTTCTACGGGCCGTTTCGCGACGCCGCGGGCTCGGCACCGGCGTTCGGCGACCGCCGCGGCTACCAGATGGATCCGGCTAACGGCGAGGAGGCCGTGCGCGAGGCGCTTCTGGACGTGAGCGAGGGAGCGGACATGATCCTCGCCAAGCCCGCGCTCGCGTACGGCGACGTGATCGCCGCGATCAAGCGCGCGACGCGCCTGCCGGTTGCCGCCTACAACGTCAGCGGCGAGTATGCGATGGTCAAGGCCGCGTCGGCGGCAGGCGCGCTCGACGAGCGCGCGGCGGTGCTCGAGATCCTCACCTCGCTGCACCGCGCGGGTGCGGACGTCGTCGTGACCTACCACGCCAAGGACGCGTCCCGCTGGCTCGCGGAGGAGTCGTGAGCGAGGGCTCGCCGGCTACCGATCGAGGATCGGCCGGCACGGCGGCCGCGATCCCGAAGACGCGCGCGCGCAAGGGCGGCTCGGCGGTCCCGCTCGACGACCTCGACCGCAAGCTCCTGAACCTCATGCAGGGCAGCTTTCCGATCGCCCCGCGCCCCTACCAGCACGTCGCCGCGCTTGCCGGCGTCGAGGAGGCCGAGGTGCTCGCGCGCGTCCAGCACCTGCTCGACGCGCGCATCATCCGACAGGTCACTCCGATCTTCGACACGCGCGCGCTCGGCTACTCCTCGATGCTGGTGGCCGCGAAGGTCGACCCCGAGTACCCGCACCGCGCCGCGCAGGTGATAAACGCGCACCCCGGCGTCTCGCACAACTACCTGCGCAACCACGCCTTCAACCTGTGGTTCACGATCGCGACGGAGCCCGACTCGCCGCTCGGCCTCGACGGCACCCTCGAGATCCTCGCGCGCGAGGCGCGCGCGGAGGCGGTGCGTCAGCTGCCGACGCTGAAGCTGTTCAAGATCCGCATGGACCTCGAGATGGAGGCCGACACGGACACCCTCGCGAGCGCGGCCGAGGAGGTCGAGCCGATCGAGCTCGAGCGCCAGCCCTACGGCGAGCTCGACGTCGCAGTGATCCGCGCGCTCCAGGGGGACATGCCCGTATGCGGCGAGCCGTACGCGTCCGCCGCCGCCGAGCTGGGGATCGCGCAGGCTAGCCTCCTGGAGCACCTGGCGCGCATGCAGGAGCGCGGCCTGCTGCGCCGCGTCGCCGCGATCCTCTATCACCGCCGCGCGGGGTTCTCCGCCAACGGCATGGGCGTGTGGAAGGTCCCCGAGGAGCAGATACCGCAGATCGGCAAGCGGATGGCGAGCGTGCGCGGGATCTCGCATTGCTATCAGCGGCCGACCTACGAGGACTGGCCGTACTCGGTGTTCACGATGGCGCACGGGCGCTCGAAGGAGGAGTGCGACGCGATCCTCGACGCGATCGCCGAGCAGACCGGGGTCTCCGAGCGCGCGACGCTCTACTCCTCGACCGAGTTCAAGAAGATCCGCCTGCTGTATTTCACGGACGAGTTCAAGGCCTGGGAGCGCGAGCATGCTCCGGGGCGCCGCGCGTGACCGTGCGGGCGTGGCGGCCTCGCTGACCGACACCCGCTCGGGCGAGCTGTACCGGCGCGCGCTGGAGCTGCTCCCCGGCGGCGTCAACTCGCCGGTGCGCGCGATGCGCGCGATCGGCCGCGACCCGATCTTCATCGCTCGCGGCGAGGGCGCGGAGCTGGTCGACGTCGACGGCAACCGCTTCGTCGACTACGTCTGCTCGTGGGGCCCGCTGATGCTTGGCCACGCCGACGAGCGCGTCGTCGCGGCGCTCGCGGAGGCGGCCGCGAAGGGCACGAGCTTCGGCGCGCCCACCGCGGGCGAGGTCGAGCTCGCGGCGGAGGTGTGCAGGCGCATGGAGTCGGTCGAGATGCTGCGGATGACCTCGTCGGGGACCGAGGCGACGATGACGGCGCTGCGGCTGGCGCGCGCGGCGACCGGACGCGAACGCGTGATCAAGTTCGCGGGCGCCTACCACGGGCACGTCGACGGCCTGCTCGCGCAGGCCGGGTCGGGTCTTGCCACGCACTCGCTGCCCGCGAGCCCGGGAGTGCTCGCGAGCGCGGCCGCGAGCACCGTCGTGCTGCCGTGGAACGACGCGGACGCGTTGATCGCGGCAACCGGACCTGGCGCCGCGCGCGAGGGCGGGCTTGCCGCGATCATTGCGGAGCCGCTGCCCGCGAACATGGGGCTCGTCCCGCCGGCGCCGGGATACCTCGAGCTGCTGCGCGAGCGCGCCGATGCGAGCGGCGCGCTGCTCGTGCTCGACGAGGTCATCTCGGGCTTTCGCGTCGGCCGCGGCGGCGCGCAGGAGCTGCTCGGGGTGCGGGCCGACCTCACGATCATGGGCAAGGTGATCGGCGGCGGCCTGCCCGCGGCAGCGCTCGGCGGCCCGGCGGAGCTGATGCGGATGCTCGCGCCCTCGGGCGAGGTCTATCAGGCGGGCACGCTCTCGGGGAACCCGCTCGCGGTCGCCGCGGGCCTCGCGACCCTGCACGCGCTCGACGAGCCGGCGTACGCGCGCCTGGGCGCGACCACCGAGCGGCTCGCCAGCGGGCTGCGCGACGCGGCCGGCGATCGCGCGGTCCACGTCGCTTCGTTCCCGGGGCTGCTCACCGTGTTCTTCAGCGAGCGGCCGGTCGCGAGCTTCGACGACGCGCGCGCGTGCGATCTCGATGCCTACGCGAGCTGGTGCCGCGAGCTGCTCTCGCGCGGTGTGTACCCGCCGCCGTCGCAGTTCGAGGCGTGGTTCCCCTCGCTCGCGCACACCCACGAGCAGATCGACCGCACGGTCGAAGCGGCCGCGGCCGCGTTCTCCGCGATCGCGGTCGAGGAGGAGCGCGCGTGAGCACCTCGCTCGCGGACCTGCGAGAGCTGCTGCTCAGCGAGGGCGGGTTGATCGCGACGCTCGTCGGCGATCTGGACGGCGCGAACGGCGCCGCGCCGGCGGGGGCCGGCGGCGCGGACGCGGGCGCAGGGCGAGCGCGCGAGGTGTGGAGCCCGGCCGCGCTCGCGGCGGCGGGGCCGCGCGCTGAAGGCAGGCGAGAGGAGTACGAGCTGCTTGTCGATGCGATCTACGAGGGCTATCTGCTCCACTACGGCCAGCCGCGGGTCGTGCGGGCGCGGGAGGCCGACGTCGGCGTGCTGGCGGGCGATCGTCTGTATGCCATCGGGCTCGAGCGGTTGGTCGCGCTGGGGGACGCGGACGCGGTCGCAGAGCTCGCGGACACGATCATGTTGAGCGCGCTCGCGCAGGGCTCGGGCGAGGTGGAGCTCGCGCAGGCGATCTGGGATGCAGGCGCGCGCGCGGTGGGATGGGGCACGAGCGCGGAGCACGCGCGCGCGAAGACGCTCGTGCTCGAGGGTTCCGGTGAAGCGCTAGAGGCGATGCGCACAAGCGCGAGGCCGCTGCCGGGCACGCGCTGAATCGCGCCCCGATATTGTTCGAGGCCGGTGCCGGACAAGCACGAAAAGAGTTCGAAGTACACCGCTGATCGCAACATCCCGGGCGCCTTCGAGGGCGAGACGATCACCCGGAGGCGCTTCATGACGGGCACCGCGAACGCGGCCGGGGCGGTCGCCGCGGGCGCGTTCACGCTGCCCGCGCTGGGCTTCGCGCTGGGGCCGATCTTCAAGACTGCGCCTCACACCTGGGAGACCGTGGGCAAGGTGAATGGGTTCAGTGAAAACAACTACACCGCGGTCGTCGTCACGCTCACGCCCGGCATCGGCGAGGCGGGCAAAACGACGGTGTACGTGCGCAAGTTCAACCCCGCGATCGACACCGATGCTCCCGACCGCAGCTCGAAGTTCATCGCGATCTCCAGCCGCTGCGCGCACGTGGGCTGCCCCGTGCGTTGGGTCGACGCCGCCGAGCGCTTCATCTGTCCGTGCCACGGCGGCGTGTACGACCTCCTCGGCCGCCGCGTGGGCGGCCCGCCGGTGCGTCCGCTCGACCGCTTCTACACCCGCGTCGTGGGCGAAGACGTGCAGGTCGGCCCGCGCTTCAGCGTCAACAGCGAGCTGCGGCGCTTCTCGCCGCGCGATCCGGGCGAGCCGCTCGACGGTATCGGCCAGTACCTCTACCCGTCACGTCCGAGCGAGCAGAAGCTCTAGCTCGTCCGCCCGATGCCCCGGCTGCCAAAGCTTCCAACGCCTCCACGTCCCGCTGCGTTCATCGAACCGCCGCCGCGCCCGGGCGAGTCCAACGGAAAGGGGGGCGCGCTCGAGGGCGCGAAGGAGGCGGGCATTACCGTCGTCGACTGGCTCGACGAGCGCACGTCGCTGAGCGGCCCGGGGCGCTGGCTGCTGTTCCGCAAGGTCCCCAAGGGCACGAACTGGTACTACACACTCGGCTCGGCGACGCTGTTCGCGTTCCTCTCGCAGGCCGTCACGGGCGTGTTCCTCGCGATGTACTACCGACCCGACCCCGCGGGCGGCGCGTACGAATCGATCCGCTACGTGACCAATGAAGTCTTCCTCGGGCAGTTCGTGCGCGGGATGCACCTGTGGGGAGCGAGCGTGATGGTCGTGCTCGTGTTCCTGCACATGGGGCGCGTGTTCGTCTTCGGCGCGTACAAGTACCCGCGCGAGCTGAACTGGGTGATTGGCGCGGTGCTGCTGATCCTCACGCTCGTGATGGCCTTCACGGGCTACCTGCTCCCCTTCGACCAGCGCGCGTACTGGGCGACGATCGTGGGAGTGAACATCAACGGGACCGGTCCGCTGATCGGTCCCTACCTCAGCGACTTCCTGCTCGGCGGAGGCGAATTCAACGCAACGACGCTGTCCCGCTTCT
>DATBCA010000064.1:0-2788 GCA_036270715.1 Solirubrobacteraceae bacterium | reverse complement strand
ACGTGCACGACGAGTACGGCGGCGAGGCCGCGCGTGTGTGGACTGACGCGGGCAACTCGCAGGAGCTGCGCGCGAATATCGCGGGGCTGCCGGGCTTCGGCGAGATGAAGATCAAGGCGCTGGGCTCAGTGCTGTACAAGCGCTTTGGCGTGCGCGTCGCGGAGGGTCTGGTTCCCGCGCATCCGACGCTTGGCGACGTCGACTCCGGCGCTGCGCTGTCCTCTTACCAGGAGGCCAAGCGGATGCACAAGGCAGAATGGAGCGGCAAGCGCTGATCAACTCTGCACGTTCGGCGGCTCCCGGTAGTGGCGACGGATGCGAGCGGCCAAGCCGACGTAGATAGCCACGCCGAGGACCCCGGTCACCAACGCGGCTGTTCCCGACCACCAGATCTTGGCCGCAGCGACCGCGGGGGTGATGAGTAGCCACGCGATCGACGCCCTCACGAGCGCGCCGGTCGTGCTCGTCTCAGCGAGCCGCGCGGCGAGTCTCACGTGCTCAGGAGCCGCGGAGCTGCGTGAGATCCTCGGTGGATCCACGCCCCTCGGGAGTCACGTCGAGCACGTTCCAGACCGGCCAGATCGAGTCGAGGTGGCGCGCGCTCTGGCCCTCCTCGCGCGGAGCGAGAAACAACTCGCTGGCCCACGTGTGGCGAATCTGATCGCCCTCGCGCGCAAACACGTTGAGGATCGGGGCCTGCTCCCCCTCGGGCGACTCGGCGTGGTAGTCGCGGTTGTAGGTGTTGTTGCGTGAGGACAGCAGCCGCAGGTGCCTCCATCCGCGCTCTCTCGCGAACGTGCCGATCCGGTCCGGAGCCGACTTCGCGACGATCGCGAGGTTGATGCGTCGCGCGAGCTGGATGGCGGCGCCGTCGAGCGAGTCGAGGATCGACGTGCATGACGGACACGGTGTCTCGCGCAGCGGCAGCTCTCCGGTCTCTCCGTCGGGCCCCGGCCTCGTGTCGCCGGAGTAGCGCGGGAACATGAAGCTGTAGACGACGAGCGTGTCCTTGCCCGGCTCGAACAGCTGCGAGAAGCTCACCTCGCCGCCGCCATCGGCCTCCTCGAAAAGGTAGTCCTCGAGGATGGGCCCGCCCCTGGGCAGCGCTCGCCGCTGCGCCGCGACTCGCTCGATCGCTTGGCGAAGCTCCACCTCCGCCTCGAGCAGCTCGTCGCGCGCGCGTCGGTACTCGTCCGACTCACCCGGGAAGCGGATGTCGTGAAGACCGGCCAGGCGGCCCAGTCTAATCGCCGCGCGACGGCGGAGCGCTATCCCCCAGCCACGCCCAGCCGGCGCGAGCGCGGCGAGCGCCGCTCGAGGATCGGCCCCCAGTCGCCGTCGGCGATCACGCTCGGCTCGGTGCCCGCGATGAACTCCCGCAGCACCTCGGACAGGCCGTCGGGGTCTTCGAGGTGGGGGAAGTGCGCGGCACGCTCGAGCACGTGGAAGCGGCTCCCTGGGATCGCCTCGTGGGCGTCGCGGCCGTGGCGCAGGGGGATCGTGTTGTCTCGTCCCCCCCATACGATCAGCGTGGGCATCGACTCGAGCAGGTACAGGCGATCGCTCGCGCTCACGCGCTGGCCGTGGATGTCGATCACCGAGCGCAGCGTGTGCAGGAACGCGCCGCGCGCGTCGGCGTTCTCGAGCGGGCCGAGCGCGCGCGCGATCGCCTGCACGTACACGCCCGCGGAGATCCCGCGCTCGCGCAGGCGCTGGCCACCGGAGCGCAGCGCGCGCAGAACCCGCGGGTTGATCGTCAGCGAGAGCAGCCCCGAGACGCCCGGCAACGCCGCGGTTCGCAGCATCGGGCTGACGTCGCGGCCGAGGCCGCCACTGGAGACGAGCGCGAGCCGCTCGACGCGCTGGGGGAACTGGTAGAAGAACTGCATCGCCACGCCGCCGCCGAGCGAGTGCCCGACGATCGTCGCCCGATCGACGCCGATCGCTGCGAGCAGGTCGCGGATGCTCGCCGCGTGCGCTCCGAGCGAGTAGTCCCCGCGCGGCGCAGCCGAGTCGCCGTGCCCGATGAGGTCCGGCGCGATCACCGTGTAGTCGCTCGCGAGGCTCAGCGCCACGGCGCGCCAGTGGCTCGAGGAGTTGAGCATCCCGTGGATCAGCACGACCGGCGGGCCGTCCCCGGCGACGCGGTAGACGACGCGACGGCCGTGCAGCTCGATCTGCCACTCGTCGAACTGCGCCGGAAGCGTCGAGACGGGCGCCGCCGATCGAAGATCGGCCAGCGGTCCGGTCACCGCGCCCGCGCGGGACTCGCGTCTGAGCCTGTGTCTGCGCGCTCTCGGGAGCGTCACCTAGCGCGCCACCCTAGCAACCGCGAAGGCGCGCGCGCGACGAGCTCAGGCGGTCAGCCAGCGCCGGGGGTTCTCGACGAAGATCGTCTCGAAGGACGCGTCGTCGAGCACGCCCTGCTCGCGCAGCGCCGGCACGACCTCGTCAAAGACGAGGGTCATCGACCAGTTGCGGATCACGCCCTGCGCTTCGGCCACGGGACGCACCTCAGGTGGGAACCAGTCGATCGTCGCGCAGTAGTCCTGCGAGATCACCAGCCGCTCCGCGTGGCCGCGGCGCAGCAGCTCGGCAGCGGTCGCGTTGCGCCTGTCGATCGGCAGGAACGTCTCGAGCCCGTAACGGTCGAGGCCTACGTACACGCCCTGCGCGAGCAGGCCCTCGATGTAGGCGACGTCGTCCGTGTCGCCGCAGTGGGCGATTTGCACGCGGGCCATGTCGACGCCCTCATCCTTGAAGATCTCCACCTGGCGCGGTCCTGTTC
>DATBCA010000063.1:0-2109 GCA_036270715.1 Solirubrobacteraceae bacterium | reverse complement strand
GAGCCCGCAGAGCGCGGCGGCGAGGGCGAGCGCGAGGCGCGCGCCCCGCGATGAGGTCATCGACTGAAGGTCGGTCATCTGGCTCTGGGTTCCCGCGATCGCGTCAGGTCCTCGATCTCGCGGGCGGCGGTTGGGATCGGCAGCGGTTGCCGCGCTTGGTATCGGCAACCGCCGCCACGGCCTGAAGCCCTGGGCGAGCCCGGGCAGCGCGCGGCCGAGCGCCGAGATGACGCCGCGGCGCACGACGGCTCCGGGCGGCCCGCTCGGCTACTCCTCGCGCGGCGGCGACCGGAAGGTGATCTTCTTGACCTCGTCTGGGGCCGTCCCGCCGAGGCGAAGAGCCGTCTGAAAGCCCTCGGCGCCGAGCTCGCCCGCGTCGAGCGCGCGACGCAGCGAGTTGAGCGCGCGCGCGTCCTCGTCGGCGACCTGCTCGCGCGAGGTCTCGAGCAGGATCAGGTGCCGCGGGCGCCGCGCAGCCGCGGCGATGCGCACGAACGGCTCGCGCTCGCTCGCGTCCAGTCCGTCCGCCGCGAGCACAACCGTCTGCCTGGCCTCGAGGCGCTTCGCGACGGTTGCGCGCAGCAGCTCGGACGCGCGCGCGGGCACCTCCTCGGCGCCGACCCTGCCCTCGAGCAGGGCGCGAACTCGATCGAGCGAGAGAACGCTTGCGCGATCCTCGATCACGCGCCCGAGGAAGGCGTCGCGATCGGCGCTCGACGCGCAGACAACGATCAGCAGGCTGCCTGGCGAGTAGTTCAGGCGGTCGACGGGACGTAGAACCCGACAGTGCGTTGCGAGGCTCTGGGGGCGCTCGGGAGCGCCGTCTCGGCGCGGACGGTCCGAGGACCAACCGCCGCGCTCGTCGGCGGAGATCTTGACGCTGCGTGCCTGCGGACGGCTCGACATACCCTCATCTTGGCGCAAGCGCGCCTCAGACCCGGCGGCCGGTCAGATCGAGCTGCGCCTCGAGCGCGTACGCGGCGACGAGCGCCAGCTTCTCGCGCCGGGACAGCGACTTGATGCGGGCCTCCTCCCTGCGCGCGGCCGCGCTGTCGGCGAGCGCGCGCGCGAAGGCGATCTCGACGGGCAAGCGGCTGGCCGTGTACTTGCTCGCGCGCCCAGCGCGGTGCCGCGCGAGCCGTCGCTCCGGGTCCAAACACCAGCCCGTGTACAGCGAGCCGTCGGCGCAACGGAGCATGGAGACCCAGGCGGCGGACATCACGGATGCATACGGCGCGCGGGTGCGTATGCCTGCCCGAACATCCTCGGAGCGGTCCTGCGGTTACAAGGCGCGCGCCGGCTGGACCTCGGCGGTCGTCGCCAGCTGCGTCGCGGGCGCGGCCGGGAGTCGCACGGGCGTCGCGTGCGTCGTCCGCAAACGCACCTCCCGCCAGGAGAGGCCCTCGTGCAAGAGCGCTGGCAGGCCCATCAGCACCGCCGTCCCGATCTCGACCGCCTGAAGCACGATCCCGTACGCGATCGCGTCCGCGGTCGCGACGTGGTAGGCGCCCGCGAGGACGGCCACGCACGCCGCCTGGAACACGCCCACGTTCGCCGGCGTCGGCGGCAGCACCGCGGTCACGTTGACCGCGAACAGCACGCCTGCCGCCGCGGCCGCACCCACGTTCGGGCCGAGCCCGAGCGCGACCAGCAGCACCCAGCAGGCGCCCCATTGCAGGCCCCACGCGGCGAGCTGCGCGGCCGTCGCCGAGAGTGCGGCGCGTGGATGCGTGAACACGCGCAGGCCGTCGTGCACGCGCGCGAGCGCGCGGCGCATGCTCGCCATCAGCACCGCTCGCTTGCGCGAGCGACCGGCGCGCGAGGACTCCGCGAGCGCGGCGAGCGCGGTCGGCGCGAGCGCGAGCATGACGAGCAGCGCTACCGGCGTGAGCGCGATTGCGAGCAGCGCCAGGTCGTGCGAGTCGAGCACCCGCACGCTGGCTATCGCGACGCCGCCCAGGATCGCGAGGGCGGCGAGGTTCAGGAGCGCCTGGGAGACCATCGTGCCGAGCACGGCTGGGAGCGTCTCGCGCGCGCGGCCGATGCGACGGGCGAGGATGAGCGCCCGCGAGGGCTCGCCGAGGCGTGCCGGGAGCGTCGCGGACATCA
>DATBCA010000062.1:0-1955 GCA_036270715.1 Solirubrobacteraceae bacterium | reverse complement strand
CAGCTCGGCCTCGCCGCTGACGGGCTCGGACAGCACCAGCCCACGCAGATGCCGGTTGGGCTTGCCCCTGTAGTAGAGGCGGGCGACGGTCTCCTGGCCGACGTAGCAGCCCTTCGTGAAGCTGACCGCACGCTCGTTGAGCCCGGCCTCCTGCGGGATGGTGCTCTCGTCGAGATCGATCCCGAAGCGCGGGCGTCCGCGTTCGATGCGCAGGCATTCGGCGGCCTCCTCGCCGACCCGCGTTGCGCCGCGAACGAGCAGCAGCTCGGCGAGCCGCTGGGTGTCGTCGGCGTCGCAGATCAGCTCGACGCCGACGTCGGTCCGCACGGCTAGCGCGGCGACGCCGTCGACCTCGACGGCCGCGCTGGCGAGCTCGTTTGCAGCGAGCGCCGAGGTGCCGGCGACGCGGTCGGAGTCGGGCCCGATCAGCGACAGCAGTCCGCGCTCCAGCGTGCGCTTGTGGAGCTCGACCGCGTAGCCGACCTTGAAGCGCGTGATCATGTCGAACAGCGCTTGGAGGGCGATGCGCTCGGTGTCGAGGAACAGCTCGGCCGGAACGCCCGACCCGGGCTCGCCGAGCGCGAGGATGCGCACGTCGCCGAGCATCTTGCCCTTGTGCGTGAGGAACGCCGCGTAACGGCCCTCGCCGGGGCGCAGCCCGGCGAGCTCGTTCGTGACCTGACCGTTCAGGAACTCGATCGCCCCGGCGCCCGTCAGGGCGAGCTTGCCGCGCTCGGAGCGGTCGACGAGGCCGCACGCGCGCGTGAGCAGGTCGTGCTCGGCCGCCAGCGTGGAGGTGCTCGCGGTGCCTGTGGCGGACATCGTCTCGAGGATAGACGCGGCACTCGGCGGCGCAGGTGGCGGTGGCGCGGGCGCTACGCTTGCGCGCGATGGGCCTCGCGAACGACTTCAACGGGGTGCTCGACGCACAGCCCGACGACTGGACGGATCTGGAGTTCGACCTGCGCATCGCCGACGAGTCGCGCTACGTGGAAGCTGCGCTGTACCTCGTGACGTGCAACGCGCGGCCGTACTCGCACCACGACTGGCACTGGCGCGTCCTCGTCGCGCACAGCTTCGGCCATGCGGCGGCGGCGCCGGCGGTGCACAACGCGCTGCGGCTGCTCGACGACGCTGGCATCGACGGCGAGCTCGCGCTGCGCGAGGCGCGAAGCGGGCGCGCGGAGGTCGTGCAGACGTGGGGGCGCCCGGAGTCGGCACGCGAGGAGTTCCGCCGCCTGCGCGCGCAATGAGGGCCTCGCTCGGCCCTAGAACGCCCCGGCCACACGTGCCCGGCCGGGATAGGCCCTGAAGATGGCGCGAGTGCTCGCGCTGACGGCCGACCTGCTGTTCGCGTCGCGACTGCAGGCGTCGCTCGCCGGCGCGGGGCATGACGTGAGGCTGGTCGCGGGGGAGGGCGAGCTGCGCGCGGCGCTCGCGGCTGAGGGCGCGCAGGCGCTGCTCGTCGACTTGACCGACGACGAACTGCAGGGCGAGCTGATCGTGCGCTCGCTCGCTGCCGAGCTCGCGGGGGTGCGCACGCTCGCGTACTACTCGCACGTGGAGCCTGCAGCGCGCGATCGCGCGCGCCAGGCGGGCATCGAGCTCGCGGTGCCGCGCTCGCGCATCGCGCGCGAAGCGCCCGAGCTGCTCGCGCGCCTGCTCGCGGCCGGGCGGAGCGACTAAGCCGAGGCCGGCGTCGCGCCGGAGCGCGCCGCGGCGCTCGTGCGGGCCGCGCGGCGAAAGACGGGGTGCCCGGGGGTCGCGCCGGGACCCGGCTGCGCCCTGGCCTCACGCACGCCCACGCGCGCGCCGCACGCCTCGCAGATCCGGTGCGTATCGAGGCGCCCGCCACAGTCCTTGTGCTCGAGCACGACCGGGGGGCCGTCGGGCGGCGTCGCGTAGCGATCGCCCCACTGCATCAGCGCGACGATCGCGGGCCACAGCTCGAGGCC
>DATBCA010000061.1:0-9278 GCA_036270715.1 Solirubrobacteraceae bacterium | reverse complement strand
TGCGCGCTCCTGCTCGGAGGTCGGCGAGCTTTGCGGGCGGCACCGACGACCTGGCCGAGGCCCGAAAACCCGCGTGAATACGGACTCGGCATCATTGATCGCCAAGGCCCGTCACGGCCACTACACTCCGTGAAGTAATGGCGGTGGAGAGGCTCAGGAACCGGCCATGCGGGGGCCGCTACGGCGACCTCGTGCAGTCGATCGGGAACACGCCGCTGATCGAGCTGCCGCGGCTTTCGCCCAAGCCAGGGGTGCACCTGTGGGCGAAGCTCGAGTCGCACAATCCGACCGGCTCGGTCAAGGACCGAGTCGCGCGCGCGCTGATCGAGGACGCCGAGGAGAAAGGCGCGCTGTCGCGCGGGCAGACGGTGCTCGAACCGACCTCCGGCAACACCGGCATCTCGCTCGCGATGATCTGCGCGCGCAAGGGCTACCGCCTGAAGGTAGTCATGCCCGAGAACGTCACCCCCGAGCGCACGCAGCTGCTGCGCATGTACGGCGCGGAGATCGTCTACTCGCCCGGGGCCGAGGGGTCCAACGGCGCGGTCGCGCTGGCGCTTGCGATGGCCGAAGAGGACGCCGCCTGTTACATGCCCTACCAGTACGGCAACCACGCCAACCCCGGCGCGCACTACCACGGCACCGCAGTCGAGATCCTCGAAGAGCTCGACGAGGTCTCCGCGTTCGTCGCCGGCCTCGGCACCGGCGGGACGTTGATGGGCAACGGCCGTCGCCTGCGCGAGACGTTCGGCGACGCCGTCAAGATCGTCGCCGCCGAGCCCATGCAGGGCGAGCCCGTTCAGGGGCTGCGCTCGCTGGACGACGGCTTCATCCCGCCGATCATCGACCTCTCGCTGCTCGACCGCAAGATCTTCGTCACCAACCACGACGCCATCGTCTGGACGCGCAGGCTGCTCGACGACGAGGGCGTGTTCGCCGGCGTCTCGAGCGGCGCGATCGCGAGCATCGCCGTGCGCATCGCCGGCGAGCTCGACGCGGGCAACGTCGTGTTCGTCGTCGCCGACGACGGCTGGAAGTACCTTTCCAGCGGCATCTACACGCTGCCTGTCGAGGAGATCGAGAACCTGGACTCGACGGTCTGGTGGTGAGCGGGTGCTCATCGCACCCCCACTGCTCGACGCGCTGATCGAACACGCGCTCGCGGACGCCCCCAACGAGTGCTGCGGCGTCGTCGCTGTCGCCCCCGGCGAGCCGCTGCTCGCCACTGACGTGCACCGCGCGACGAACACCGCCGCAAGTCCGCTGCGCTTCGAGGTCGAGCCGCGCGAGCTCCTCGGCATCATGGACTCGATCGAGGCCGCCGGGCGCGAGCTCGGAGCGATCTACCACTCGCACACGCGCACCGCTCCCTACCCCTCGCAGACCGACGTCAACTTCGCCGCCAACTGGCCCGGCGTGGAGTGGATCATCGTCGGCGTCTCCGAGCAGGGCGAGGCAGACGTGCGTTCCTACCTGATCGGCGACGGCCAGATCACCGAGGTGCCGATCGAGACGGCGGTGACATGAGCGGCGAGGGCGCTCACACGAACGGCGAGCTTCACTGCCCGCGCTGCGGGCTGGAGCACGACGCCGGAGAGCGCTTCTGCCGTGACTGCGGGATGCCGCTGGTGCAGGCCGAGGGAGACGACGCCGAGGTGGACGAACGGCGCCGGCGGGCGCGCAGGATCAAGCCCCAGTACACCGAGGGCGAGCTCGTGAGGGTCGCGCGCGCGCAGAACCAGAGCGAGGCGGAGCTGATCGAGAACCTGCTGCTCGCTCGCGGCATCCCCAGCCTGCTGCGCCGCTCGGCGGGCGTCGACGTGCCCGACATGCTCGCCGCGGGCGCCCGCGACGTGCTCGTGCCCGAGTCCGCCGTGCAGGCCGCGCGCGAAGCGCTCGCCCCGCAGCCGGGCTAGGCGAAGACCGCTTCGCCCGCCGCTTCGGCGGTGATCGCGCGGATCTCCTCCGACGCGCGCTCGAACTCCGCGTCGGAGAGCACGGGCGTGCCCTCGAAAGGCAACTCGCGCTGCAGCTCGATCCAGCCGTTGGAGTTCGAGTACTCGTCGCGCACCTTCACCGTCACCGGCCGCGGGATGCGGAAGGTCCGCAGCAGCAGCACGTGCAGCGGCTGGTGACGGCGCCAGCCCAGGCGCTTCTCGGCGTAGTCCGTCGTCCACACGTAGAACGGCGCGAGCGCGTCGACGCAACGCGGGTCCGAGATCGTGTAGTGGCCCGCAACTTGCGCCCACGCGCGGATGCGCACGCGGTCGGGCTGCTGCACGGGCGCGCCCGAGGCGAATGTCGCGAGGTGCGGCTCCCCGTCCGTCCACACGCCCTCCTCCAGCGCGCGGCGCAGCTCGGGCTGGTGGGACTCGCGTACGAGGTCGCCTGGCTGGTGGTCGAAGGTGGGGTAGAGGAAGAAGCGCTCGTGGGCGAGGCGGAAGGGCTTGCCCGGCGCTCGCAGGGCGCCCTTGCGAAGCATGATCAGCTGCTCACCTTCGGCAAGCGCGCGGACGGTGACCGCCCATTCTTTGACAGCAATTGGCATAACGCAGGGGTGTAGCGGAACGGAGAATTCCTCGCCACGATCGGCCTTTGGCTTGGCGCTTCTGCGCCGGCCGACGCGTGAAAAGATACGAAAATCGGGAGAAAATAACAAATCGCCTGCAAAACGGCGGTTTCTGCGGCGCAGATGTGAAAAGTACGTAGCGCTACATCATGCTCTGGCGCCGCCCAGGGACTGCTCTGGTCGCTGCTCAGAAGCTGCGCTGGCGCGGCCCAGAGGCTGCTGTGGCGCGCTCAGAGGCCCTTACTCGCAGCGTGCACGCCCGGCGGCACCCCCAGCGCGGCGCCCACGCGCTGCAGCAGCTCGAGCAGCCGCTCGCGCTCCTCGCCGCTCAGGCCGGCGCACAGCTCGAGCTCCAGCGCCGCCGCGCGCGCGAACGCGCTCTGGAGCAGCTCGGCGCCGCTCGGCGTGAGGTAGAGCTCGCGCGCGCGCCGATCGCGGGGGTTGTGGCGGCGCTCGAGCAGGCCGCGCGCTTCGAGCGCGTCGACGAGCGCCACCATGCGGCTCGCGGGCACCTCGAGGCTCGCCGCGATCGCCTGCTGCGTCTGCCCTTCGGCCACGCTCACCGCGCGCATCAGCGCGAACTCGCGGGGCTCGAGCGCGAGCGGCGCTAGCGTGTTCTCGAAGCGACGCGCGATCGCGAAGCCGAGCGAGGAGACCGTAAAGCCAACCGATCGCGCCGTCGGCGGTCGCGGGAGCCGCCCGCGTGCGGCGGGGTCGTCGGCGTCGGGCGCCGGTCGCGGCGCGTCGGGCGCGTCGGGCGCGCTGGCTTCCCTCTCGACCCCCATGTCACAAGATCGTAGCATCTCGAAAAGATTTCTGATATAGATCGTTTCTTCATTGATTCATTCTTCGAGAGAAACAACACTGGAGGGCCCCGGAATGACCCCGCCTGCGAACACCGCCAACGGACCCATCTCGCGCGTCACCAGCTTCGTCCTCGCGCACAAGCGCGCAGTCGTCGTCTTCTGGGTGCTGCTCACGCTCATCGGCGCCGCCTCGGCGGGCTCGGCGAGCAAAGCGCTCAAACAGAAGTTCTCCGTGCCCGGCCGCGAAGGCTTCGTGACCAACCAGCAGATCACGCACCGGTTCGCCGGCACCGGAGGCAACAACGCCCCGCTGCTCGCCGTCGTCACACTGCCTGGCGGCACCGCCGTCGGCTCGGCGCCCGCGCGCGCCGGGCTCGCCAGCGTCGAAACGGATCTGCACAACGTTCTTCCAGGCGCGCGCGTCGCGGGGTTCGCGAGCACGGGCGACGCGGCGTTCGTCTCGCACGACGGCCACACCACGTTCGTCGTCGCGTACCCGCCCGCCGATCCCAAACAGGCGTTCAACGACAATCCCGAAGCCGCGAAGCACGCGACCAAAGCGCTCCAGGGTGTGACCGTCGCAGGTGCGCCGGTGCGCGTGACCGGCTTCGATGCGCTCTCCGTTCAGAGCGGCGGCGGCAACGGGCCGGGGGTGCTCGTCGAGGCGCTGCTAGGAGGCTTCGGCGCGCTGCTCGTGCTCGCCTTCGTGTTCGGCTCGTTCCTCGCGCTCGTGCCGATGATGATGGCGATCACCTCGATCCTCACGTGCTTCCTCGTCGTGTGGGGCGTGACGACGATCACCGAAGTCTCGCCGATCGTCCAGTTCCTCATCGCGCTCATCGGCCTCGGCGTCTCGATCGACTACGCGCTGCTCGTCGTCGTGCGCTGGCGCGAAGAGCGCGCGCGCGGGCTGCAGGGCGACGACGCGGTCATGCGCGCGATGCAGACCGCCGGCCGCGCGGTCGTCTTCAGCGGGACGACCGTCGCCATCGGCCTGCTCGCGCTCGTCGCGCTCCCGCTGCCGTTCCTGCGCTCGGTCGGCTATGGCGGACTGCTGATCCCGCTCATCAGCGTCGTCGTCGCGATGACGCTCCTGCCCGTCGTGCTCTCGAGCATCGGCACTCGCCTCGACTGGCCGCACGTGCGCGACGACGACCGCGCGAGCCGCTCGTGGACGGGCTGGGCCAACCTCGTCGTCCGCCGGCGCTGGGTCGCCGCGCTCGGCGGCGCGCTCGTGCTCGCCGCGCTCGTGTTCGCGGCGACCGACCTGCAGCTGGGGATCTCGAACGTCAACACGATCGCCAAGCAGGGCGAGGCCAAGCAGGGGCTGCTCGCGCTCGAGCGCTCGGGCATCGGCGCGGGCGCGCTCGTGCCGAACGAGGTGCTCGTGCGCGGATCATCCTCGCCCGACGGCGTTGCGCGGGCGCTCGCGCAGGTACGCGGCGTAGGCGGAGCCGTCGCTCCGGCGCGGCCCGAATGGCGCCGCGGCGGAGCCGCGGTCGTCGATGCGTTCGTCTCCGCCGACGCGTCCTCCGCCGAAGGCCGCGCCGCGCTCGACCGCGTGCGCGGCGCCGTGCGCGCGCAGGACAGCGCGCCGGGCGGCGACGTGCGCCTCGGCGGCCTCGCGGCGCAGAACGCCGACTTCATCAGCGCCGTCTACGGCAACTTCCCGC
The DNA here is from genome assembly GCA_036270715.1 of Solirubrobacteraceae bacterium. Classification (GTDB taxonomy): domain Bacteria; phylum Actinomycetota; class Thermoleophilia; order Solirubrobacterales; family Solirubrobacteraceae; genus Palsa-744. Next base: position 4,230 of record DATBCA010000061.1, on the reverse strand, counting down.
TGATGATCGTGCTGATCGCGATCATCACCTTCGTGTTGCTCGCGCGCGCGTTCCGCTCGCTGCTGCTGCCGCTGAAGGCGGTCATCCTCAACGTCATCAGCGTCGGAGCCGCGTGGGGCGTGCTCGACCTCGTCTGGCAGCACGGGCACGGCTCGAAACAGATCTGGGGCATCGCCGCGACCGGCTCGATCACCGCCTGGATTCCGCTGATGGTGTTCGCGTTCCTGTTCGGCCTCTCGATGGACTACGAGGTGTTCATCCTGGCGCGCATGCGCGAGGAATACGACGCGACCGGATCGACCGAAACCGCCGTCGTGCGCGGGATCGGGCGCACGGGCAGGCTCGTCACGAGCGCCGCGCTGATCCTGTTCCTCGCGTTCATCTCGCTCGCCTCCGGCCCGCAGACGGAAGTCAAAGTTCTCGCCACCGGTCTCGCCGCCGGGATCCTCCTGGACGCGACGATCATCCGCGCGCTGTTCGTCCCCGCGGTCATCTCGCTGTTCGGCCGCTGGAACTGGTGGCTCCCGCCCGCGCCCGCGCGCCTGTTGCGCGTGGAGCCCTCGCCGTCGCCGGCGCTCGCCGCCGTCTCCGAGGGGTCGCGATGAGCGCCGACCGCCCAGACGGCGGGATCGTCGTCGAAGGGCTCGTGCGCGACTTCAAGGGCGGGGTGAGGGCCGTCGACGGGATCGACCTCGCGGTTGCGCCCGGCGAGATCTACGGCTTCCTGGGACCTAACGGCGCAGGCAAGTCGACGACCGTGCTGATGCTCACGACGCTCCTGCCGCCGACGGCGGGCACCGCGCGCGTCGCGGGCCTCGACGTCGTCAGGCAGGGAGCGCAGGTGCGCCGTGTGATCGGCGCCTCGCTGCAGGAGTCCGCGCTTGATCCGTATCTCACCGGCCGCGAGCACATGCGGCTGCAGAGCTCGCTGCACGGGCTCTCGAAGGCCGAGCGCGAGGCTCGCGGGAGCGAACTGCTCGCGCGCGTCGGCCTCACGGAGGCGGCCGACCGCAAGGTCGGCGGCTATTCGGGCGGGATGAAGCGCCGGCTCGACCTCGCGCTCGCGCTGGTGCATCACCCGCAGCTGCTGTTCCTCGACGAGCCCACCACCGGCCTCGACATCCAGAGCCGCACCGCGCTGTGGGACGAGGTGCGCCGCCTCGCGGCCGATGGCGTCACGGTCTTCCTCACGACGCAGTACCTCGAGGAGGCCGACGTCCTCGCCAACCGCCTCGGGATCATCGACCGCGGGCGCCTCGTCGCGGAGGGCACGCCCGCGGAGCTCAAGGCGACGATCGGGCGCCCGAGCGTCGAACTCGTTCCCGCCGACCCGAACGACCGCGCGCGCGTCGGCGCGATCCTCGCGCGCTTCGGAGAAGAGGTGCCCGCGTCGACGAACGCGGTCGCGACGCGCCTCGCGGAGGGCGCAGGCGACGTCGCCGAGATCGTGCGCGCGCTCGACGCCGAGGGGATCGCGATCGCCGACCTGCGCCTGCACGCGCCGACGCTCGACGACGTCTTCCTCGCCAAGACCGGGCGCTCGCTCGAGGGCGCCGGCGAGGGTCCGCCGCAGAGCGCGGAGGACGGCGCCCCGCCGCGAGGCCGCCGCGGCCGCGCGAGGGCGAGGGCGTGAGCGCGGGGACGCTCGCACAGATCCGCGCGCTCGCGCGGCGCTCGATGCTGCAGACGCTGCGCCAGCCCTTCCAGCTCTTCCCGATCATCTTCTTCCCCGCGATCCTGCTCGCGGTCAACGCCAGCGGCCTCAAAGCCGCGACGCGGCTCCCGGGCTTTCCCACGCACTCCTACGTCTCGTTCGCCATCGCCGTCGCGTTCATCCAGGGCGGGATGTTCGCGATGGTCAACACGGGCACGAACCTCGCGCAGGACATCGAGAGCGGCTTCTTTAACCGCCTCGCGCTCACGCCCCTGCGCCGCACCTCCCTGCTCGGCGGGATCCTCGTCGGCGTCGCCGCGCTCGGCGTGCTCGAGGCGCTCGTCTACCTCCTGCTCGGCCTCGTCGCGGGAGCGGAACTGAAAGCCGGCGTCGGCGGCGCGCTCGTCGTCCTCGCGCTCGGCTCGGTCACCGGGATCGCGTTCGGGGCCCTCGGCTGCTTCGCCGCGCTGCGCACCGGCTCGGGCGAGGCCGTTCAGGGGCTGTTCCCGCTGTTCTTCGTCTTCATCTTCCTGTCCTCGAGCAACCTCCCGCGCAACCTGCTGCGGACCGGCTGGTTTCACACCGTCGCGACCTGGAACCCGATCTCGTATCTGGTCGAGGGCTTTCGCAGCCTGTTCATCTACGGCTGGGACGGCACCGCGCTGTGGCGCGGCTTCGCCGCTGCGACGGTGCTCGCCGCGATCTCGCTGACAGCGGCCGTCGCCGCCCTGCGCACGAGGCTCCAGCGAACATGACGACTTCGCGAGCGACCCGCGGCGGCGTGTGGCGCGTCGCGCTGACGATCGCCTGGCGCGGGATGCACACGTACGTGCGCAGGCCCGACCTGTTCGTGCCCTCGCTCGTCTTCCCGCTGGTCTTCCTCGCCGGCTTCGCCGGCGGCCTCTCCGCGCTCGGCTCGATTCCCGGCTTCCGCTTCCCCTCCGGCTACACCGCGTTCCAGTTCGTCTTCATCCTCTGCCAGTCGGCGATGTTCGCCGGGCTTTTCACCGGCTTCACGCTCGCGTTCGACTTCGAGGGAGGGTTCGCGCGCCGCCTGATGATCGCCGCCGAGGACCGCCGCGGCATTGCGCTCGGCTACGCGCTCGTGGCGCTCACGCGCGCGGCGATCACGCTCGTGCTCGTCACCGGAGTCGCGCTCGCCACCGGCATGCGCATCACCGGCGACGGCGTCGACCTGTTCGGCCTGTATGGGCTCGCCGCGCTGCTCGTGCTCGTCGGCTACGGCTGGGCCGCGGGCGTCGCCTTCCGCTTTCGCTCGATCCAGGCCGGCCCGCTGATGCAGACGCCCGTGTTCCTGCTGCTGTTCCTCGCGCCCGTCTACGTCCCGCTCAGCCTGCTCAAAGGCTGGATCCACTCCGTAGCGAGCGTCAACCCGGCGACCGCCTTCCTCGACGCCGGCCGCGGGCTCATATCCGGCGCGCACGACCACACGCTGCTCGCGTTCGCGTGCGCGCTCGGGCTGGTCCTCCTGTTTGGCATCTGGGTGCTGAGCGGCCTGCGCCGCGCCGAATCCTCCGCGTAGACGCGGCCGCGATACTGCGGGTCATGAGCGATGAACGACTCAGCGTCACGCGCAGCTGGTTCGAGACCTGGAACCGCGGTGATCTCGACGCGTTCGCCGAGCTCTATGCGCCCGACGCCGAGATGATCCCGCCGGCGTCGTGGGTCGAGGCGGGAAGGCTCAGCGGCCGCGCCGAGATCCGGCGCTTCTTCGAGGGCCTCAAGGAGGCGTGGGAGGGAGAGGACACGGCGATCCTGCATGAGCTGTTCGCCGCGCGCGAGCTCGTCGTCTCGCGCATGGACTGGGTGGTGCGGGGCCGCGTGAGCGGAATCGAGACGAAGCTCGCGATCACCAACGTCAACTCGATCGTCGAGGGCAAGATCGTTCGCCAGGAGCACTACCTCGACCACGACGACGCGCTGCGCGCCGCGGGCATCAGCCGCTAGCCGACGTCGCGCTCCGCGCTGCGGGGCGCGTCACCGGCCAGCCGACCACGCGCTGCGCGCCGCGGGCGTCACCCGGTAGGCGGCGAGCCGTAGCCGCCGCCGCCCGGCGTTTCGATTCGCAGCCGCTGACCCGCGCGCAACGTGCCGGTGACCTTCGCGGGGATTGGCGCGCCGTCGAGGAGGTCGCGCCCAGGCGCACCCGGCAGGCCGCCGTTCGCCCCGCGCGGCGCGTGGCGGCGGCGCTCGGCGATCAGCGAGAACGACAGCTCGCGCAGCGCCCGCAGCTCGCGCACGACGCCGTCGCCGCCGCGGTGCGCGCCCGCGCCTCCCGAGCCGCGCCGGCGCGCGTACTCGACCACGCGCAGCGGGAATTCACGCTCGAGCGCCTCGATCGGCGTGTTGAGCGTGTTGCTCATCGCCACGTGCACCGCGCTCGCGCCGCCGGCGTCCGCGCACGCGCCCTGGCCGCCGCCGAGCGTCTCGTAGTAGGAGAAGCGCTCGTCGCCGAGCGTGAGGTTGTTCATCGTGCCCTGCCCCTGCGCGCGGCCAAACGCGCTCAGCACGAGGTCCGCGACGCGCGATGAGGTCTCGACGTTGCCCGCCGCGAC
>DATBCA010000060.1:0-6549 GCA_036270715.1 Solirubrobacteraceae bacterium | reverse complement strand
CGATTGCTTTTTCTTGGGGACCGCCATTCGTCGCGCAAGGCTACCAGCCCTCTGCGGCGTCGCCCCGGACGCCCGCGCGGCGTTCGAGGGCGGGTCGGCTCGGAGCGCGCGCTCCCGTCCGGCGGCGCGCCCCCACCCGCGCCATCCCGCACACGAGCGCGACGGTCTCGGCAAAGCGACGCCCTAGTCGAGCTTGAGCTCCCCCAGCTTCGCCCAGCGCCGGTCCGGAACCGACTCGTGGTGGTGCCCCTCGGGCTCCTCGTTGAGGTCCGCCGCGCAGATCGGGCACAGGCCCCTGCAATCCTCGCGGCAGAGGACCTGCGCGGGCGCCGACAGGACGAACGCGTCCCGTGCCCACGCCGCCACGTCGAGGCGCTCGTCGCGCACGTACGGGCTTTCGAGCTCCTCGCCGCCGCCGGGTCGGTACACCTCGCGCGCATCCACCTCCACCAGCGGCGCCGCCTGGGCGAGGCAGCGCATGCATACGCCGGCGATCGCCGCCGCGAAGCGCATGTGCAGCGCGTAGCCGCCGCCCAGCATGCGCGAGACGTCGAGCTCGATCGCCACCGTGCGCGGCGCAGCCTCGTAGCGCTCGCTGCCGAGCATCACCGGCGCGATCGGGACGTCGACGCTCAGGCGCCGGCCCTCGCCCGGCGTCAGTCGAAGCGCTGCGAGATCGATGATGTTTGAGCTCACAGCCATTGCACGCCTGAGGCTAGCGACCCGCCCGAGTGGCGATCGCTGCTTACCCAATCGACATGCCGCGCGCGCGTACGCGCGGCACCGATCAGCCGACGCCCTGGAGCTCGCGCTTGAGGATCTTGCCGGTCGCGTTGCGAGGAAGTTCGTCGAGGAACACCACCTCGCGGGGCACCTTGAAGCGCGCGAGGTTCGCCTTGACGTGGTCCTGGATCGACTTCTCGGTCGACGAGGCGCCGTCGCGCAGCACCACGAACGCCTTCAGCCGCTGCCCGAACTCGTCGTCCTCGACCCCCACGACCGCGACGTCTCCGACGTCCGGCAGCTTCGCGAGCAGGTCCTCGACCTCGCGCGGGAAGACGTTCTCGCCGCCGCTCACGATCATCTCGTCGTCGCGGCCTTCCACGAACAGCCGCTCGGCGTAGTCGAAGCGCCCGACGTCGCCCGTGCTCATCAGCCCGCCGATGACCTGCTTGTTACCCCCGCCGGTGTAGCCCTCGAAGACCATCTCGTTGCCGACGAAGATCCGGCCAGTGACGCCCGGCGGGACCTCGCGGCCGTCGTCGTCGAGGAGCTTCACGACGGTGCCCATCGGCGCACGGCCCGCGGTTCCCGGCGCCTCGCGCAGATCCGCGGGTGTGGCGATCGTCGCCCAAGCGACCTCGGTCGAGCCGTAGAGGTTGTAGAGAACATCGCCGAGGACGTCCATCGCGCGCGTCGCGAGCTCCCCGGGGAGCGCCGAGCCGCTCAGCGCGATGACGCGCAGCGAGCGCGTGTCGTAGCGCGAGATGACCCCCTCGCCGAGCTCGAGGATGCGCTGCAGCATCACGGGCACGAGCGCCAGCGCGCTCGCCCTGTGGGTGGCGACGAGCCGCAGCGTGTTCTCCGGATCGAACTTGCGCGCGAGCACCACGGTCGAGCCGAGCGGCAGCGCGAGCGTCAGGTGTGCGAAGCCCCACGAGTGGAACATCGGCGCCGCGATCACCGTCGTCTCGCGCGCGCGCAGCGGGATCTTCGAGAACAGCGCCGCCGCCGGCTCGATCGAGTCGGGCTGTTTGCGCGGCGCGCCCTTCGGCGTCCCCGTCGTCCCCGACGTCAGGATCACCACCCGGCCTTTCTCCTCTGGCGGGTCGAGCTCCGCGTCCGAGCCGGCGGCGATCAGGTCCTCGAGCACCGGCTCGTGCTGGCCGATCTCTGATCGGTCGGCTCCGGGCTCCGTCCATGCGAGGAAGCGTTTGCGCCCCCCGCCCGCCTCGCCGACGAGCACCTCGAACTCTTCGTCGTAGATCAGCGCGACCGGGTCTTCGCGCTCGACCACGTCGGCGATCTGCGGGCCGGCGAACGAGGTGTTCAGGTACAGCGCGCCGGCACCGAGCTTCGCACACGCGACCGTCGCCTCGACGAAGCCGCGGTGGTTGCGGCACATGATCGCCACGCCGTCGCCTTCGCCGACGCCGCGCGCACGCAGCTCGTTCGCGAGCGCGTTCGTGCGCCGCTGAATCTGCCCGAACGTCACGGCGCCGCGCTCGTCGATGATCGCCGTTCTGTCCGGGAACTGCACCGCCGCGCCCGCGTACGCGGCCGCCGGCGTCGGGCCCCAGCGGCTGAGCGTTGCGATCATCCGCACCGCCTTGTCGGGCCGCATCGGCCTGAGGATGCGCGTGCCGAGCAGCGCCTGCGTGACCTGCAGTTTGTGCAGCGCCTGCGCGGCGTTCACGCGAGGCACTGCCGCACCTCGACGGCGGACCTGCGCGCGTGCCGCGCCTGCGTCAACCGACCTCGGCGGGTTCGTCCTTGCCCGCCAGGCGCTCGCGTCCGCGCTGCACTGCGGCGATGAACTTCGAGAGGTTGACCTCGAGCGTGTTGAGGATCTCGTCGGCGTAGTCCTCCGCGCCCAGCCGGATCTCGCGCTCGCGCGCTCGCGCGTCCTCGATGATGTCCTCCGCCGCGCGCTCGGCCTGCTTGGTGACTTCCTCTTCGCCGACCAGACGCTCCTGACGCTCGCGCGCGTCTTTGATGATCCGCTCGGCCTCTTTCTTCGCCTCCGCGAGCATCTCCTGGCGCTCCTTCACGATCCACCGCGCCTGCTTGATCTCCTCGGGGATCGTCGCGCGCATCTGGTCGAGGATGTCGTAGATCTCCTCCTTGTCCACCCTCACCTGGTCGGTCATCATGATCGACTTCGCGTTGTGCACCAGGTCGTCGAGCTTGTCGATGAGTACGAGTACGTCCATGGCGTCCTATCCGGGTGGCGCCCCCGCCGCGCGGGTGCCGGAGGTCAATTCTAGGATCACTGCTCGCATGCCATTTCGTCAGCGCTGGAGCTCTTCCTGCAAGCGCCTGGCGACCTCGTCGGGGACGAGATCCTCGATCTGCCCGCCGAACGTCGCGAGCTCCTTCACGCCGCTCGAGGAGAGGAAACTGTACATAGGGCTCGCCATCAGGTACACGGACTCTACCTGCGGATCCTGGCGGCGGTTCAGCTGGCTCATCTCGAGCTCGTACTCGAAGTCCGAGATCGCGCGCAGGCCCTTCACGATCGCCAGAGCGCCAACCTTTCGCGCGAACTCGACGACGAGCGTCGAGAACGCCTCCGCGCGCACGCCCTCCAGATCGCCGATCGCGTGCTCGATGAACGCCAGGCGCTCCTCGATCCCGAACAGCGGCGGGTTCTTGCGCACCGACCGGTTGACCACGGCGACGACCACTTCGTCGTAGAGGTTCGCGGAGCGGCGGATCACGTCGAGGTGCCCGTTCGTCACCGGGTCGTAGGACCCCGGGCAGATCGCTATCGACTTCTGCTGCTCGCTCATGCGTATCTGTGGATCGTGATGGTCGTGTCGCCGTAGCGCCGCTGCTGGTCGATTTCCAATCGGCCCGTCTCGGCCGTCAGCTCGACCTGCTCGCGCCTGTCGCTCTCGATCACCACTCGCGCCGAGGGCGCGAGCAGCGTGGGCAAGAGGTCGTCCAGCGCCTGCTCGAGGGCGGGAAGGTGCCTGTAGGGAGGATCGATGAAGACGAGATCGTATGTCTCCCGCCGCGCGCGTGCTGTGCGCAGCGCTGCGAGCGCGTCCATCTCCCGCACCTCCGCGTCCGGCGAGTCGAGTCCGAGCGACCCGAGGTTCGCGCGCAGCGTGCGCGCGGCGCGTGCGTCGCGCTCGACGAACACCGCCCTCTGCGCGCCCCGGGAGAGCGCCTCGATCCCGAGCGCGCCGGTGCCCGCGAACAGGTCCAGGACGCTGTCCTCGAGCACCGAGCCGAGCAGCGCGAACGTCGCCTCGCGCACGCGGTCGGACGTCGGGCGCGTCGTCCTCCCGCGCGGCGACGACAGGCGCCGGCCGCCGAACCGCCCCGCGATCACGCGCATCGGCGACACCGTAACGGCCGCGTCCGCCGCGCGACGCCCGCGGACGCCCGCGCGACGCCGCGCTAGTGTCGTGAGTGAGAAATTGGGCGTGTCGTTTGCCGGATGGATGGTCGCGGACGACGTTCGACGGCGGTGCGGAGCGTACTCGACGTACGTGAGCCCCGCCGGCGGATGTCGGACGTGGGCAGGCGCCGGGAAACGCCGTCGAATTTCTGACTCATGACGCTAGGCAGCCACCGGCTCGAGCTGCGCCTCGCCGTAGCGCTGCTGCAGCTCTTCCGCCAGCAGCGCGTGCTCGGGCGACTCGAGCGCCGTGTCGGCCGCGCTGATCGTCTCCGCGTGCGCGCGCGCCCGCTCGAGCAGCGGCGCGTCGTCCGGCAGCGAGGCCACGCGGAAGCTCTGAAAGCCCGACTGGCGCGTGCCCAGCAGCTCCCCCTCCTTGCGCAGGCGCAGGTCGATCTCCGCGAGCGCGAAGCCGTCGCTGTGCTGCTCGAGCGCCCGCAGCCTCGTCGAATGCCCGGCGCCGTCGCTCATCAAGAGGCACCTCCCCGCGTGCGCTCCGCGGCCGACGCGCCCGCGCAGCTGGTGCAGCTGCGACAGCCCGAAGCGCTCGGCGTTCTCGATCAGCATCACCGTCGCGTTCGGCACGTCGATCCCCACCTCGATCACCGTCGTTGCCACCAGCACCTGCGCGTCGCCGCGCGCGAACGTCGCCATCGCCTCCTGGCGCTCGCGCGCGCCCATGGCGCCGTGCAGCAGCACCAGCTCGAAGGCCTCGAGCGGCCCGGCGCGCAGTCGCGCGAGCTCCGCCGCGGCCGCGCGCACGTCGCTCTTGGCCTCGTCGTCGTCGATCAGCGGGCACACCACGAACGACTGCCTCCCCGCGCCGAGCTCCTCGCGCAGCTCGGCGTAGGCGCGCTCGCGCGCGCGCTCGCCGGAGACGATGCGCGTGTCGACCGGCTGCCGGCCGCGGGGCAGCTCGCGCAGCGTGCTCGTGTCGAGATCGCCGTATTCCGCCAGCGCGAGCGTACGCGGGATCGGCGTCGCGGTCATGTGCAGCGTGTGGGGGGTCCCCTTCGCGTCCAGCGCGGCGCGCTGGCGTACGCCGAAGCGATGCTGCTCGTCGATGACCGCGACGGCCAGCGATCGGAACTCCACGTCGGGCTCGATCAGGGCGTGCGTTCCCACGACCAGCGACAGCTCTCCGCTGGAGAGCTTCGCGAGGATCTCGCGACGTTTCGACGCGGGCACCGAGGAGGTGAGGAGCGCCGCCGTCACCGGCTCGGCGCCGAGCAGCTTCTGCAGCGTGGCGAAGTGCTGTTCGGCGAGCGTCTCGGTCGGCGCCATCAGCGCCGCCTGGCGGCCGTGCTCGAAAGCGCGCAGCATCGCGTAAAGCGCCACGACTGTCTTGCCGCTGCCCACCTCCCCCATCAACAGCCGCTGCATCGGCCGCCGCGCGCAGAGGTCGGCGTCGAGGCGCTCGATCGTGCGCGCCTGCCCCTCGGTGAGCGCGAAGGGAAGCCCCTGCGAGACCCAGCGCGCGCTCACCGACGGCGGGTCGCGCAGCTCGATCGCGCCCGTCCGCGCGCGCCGCCGCGCGCGCCTCGCGAGGAACGCCAGCTGCGCGAGCAGGAGCTCCTCGAAGGCCAGCCGCTCGCGCCCGCTCGCCGTGTCCTGCTCCGTGCGCGCGAAGTGCATCGCCGCGAGCGCGCCCGCGCGGTCGGGCATCCTCTCGGCGGCGCGCACGGCCGCCGGCAGCACCTCGACGACGTCCGAGAGCGCGGGCCGCGCGGCGCGCACGAGCGTGAGGATCTGCGTCGAGGACACGCCCTCCGCCGCCGGGTAGTGCGCGACCGCGCCCGCCTCGGGCGCCTCCGCGCCCTCCGCGCCCGCCGCGTCCGTGCCGCCGAGGTCCGCGCCGGGCGCGTGGTGGGAGACGCGGAACGAGCCGCGCGCGTCGCGCTGGCCGTGCAGCAGGAGGCGCGTACCGGGTGGGTACCGGCCCACGAGCCACGGCTGGTTGAAGAACGTCGCGCGCATCGTCCCCGTCGCGTCGGCGACCGTCGCCTCGACAAGCGGTCTCATGCCCCGCCGGCGCACGGGGCGCGAGGAGATCTTGCGCACCTCGACCGCCACCGTCGCCTGTTCGCCGAGCGCCAGCCCGTCGATCGTGCTCGCGTGGCGCGTGTCGCGCGGGAGGTGCTCGAGAAGCTCGCCCAGCGTCCGCAGCCCGAGGGCGTCCAGGCCCGTCGCGAGCTTGCCCGTGCCGGCGTCGAGGGGCTCGCGCAGGCGCGACGGGCGCGGCCAGCGCACCGGCGCGTCGCGCAGCTGCGCGCGCGAGAGCTCGCGATCGGACGCGAACGCACGCGGCGGCGTCGGCGGCTCTGACTCGCGCCGCGCGGCCGCGTCCGGGTCGCCAGCCGTCCGCGCGTCGGGTGCCACCACCTCACGCCCTCGTCGTCGCTGCCGCGCCCGCACCCATC
>DATBCA010000059.1:0-3335 GCA_036270715.1 Solirubrobacteraceae bacterium | reverse complement strand
CTCAGGGAGATCGCCCGCGGCACTCGGCTGGCCGCGCTTCGCCGTCCCGGGGTCGACCAGCACGATCACACCCGCGCTTTCGAGGCCGAACAGCGTTTTCGCGACCTCGAAATCCGAGCGGCCAAGCTCGGTGGCGAGTCCGCGGACGGATCGCTCGCCGTCGATGAGCGCGAGCACCTCCCATTCGGGCGGCAGAAGATCGAGCTCGCCCCCCCCGCCCTCCGGTGGGGGCGCCAGCAAAGGCACGACGCCGACGTGCGGGATGCGATTCTCGATCCGGGACCACTCGTCGATCCGGCGCGCGCCTTCCATGAGCAGCGCCTCGACGGGGATCCGCACGGTCAGCTCGGTGGGAACTTTGCTCTCCGATTGTTCCGCAAACGAGAAGTAGCCCTCGTTCCAGCTCATCACCTCGAAGACGACTTCTTCAATCTGAAAGCGCACCTGCCGCTCGACCTCACGCGCCGTGATCACGCCCAGGGACACGAGGATCTCGCCGAGGCGGCGCTTGTCACCCTGGCGTTGCTGCATGTCGCGGGCGCGCTCGAGATCCGCCTCGGTGATCTTGCCGGTGCGCAGCAGCAGCGCGCCCAACGGGTGCGGATTGCTGCGGATCTCGGCGGACACGACGACGCCGCTGTCGAAATAGATCGTGCCCTCGTTGTGCCGCAGCTCCGACGTGACGCGCAGGGCGCCGGTCTTCCGGCTGAGGTCGAGCAGCTGGAAGACGTCGTGGATGCCGAGCTCGCGTAGCGGTCCTTCGATCGCCATAGGCTACGCCGCGTCCGAGGTCGAGAAAATGTGCTGCAGGTCGACGGCAGTCCGCGCATGCATGCGCGCGCGCTGCGCGAACGGCCCGCCGGGATCGATGCGAGTCACGCGGTCCCACGCGGCAACGGCCTCGGCGTAGCGCTGCAGTTTGGCGAGCGTCGCGCCGAGATAAAACAGCGCGCCGGTGTGCTCGGGGTCGAATTTCAACGCGCGCCGGAACGCCGCGAGCGCCTCTTCGTTGCGTTTGTCGTCGAGCAGCGCGCGACCGAGCAGCAGCAGCGCATCCATGTCGTAGAGATCCTGCTCCAGCATTTCCGCGAGGCGGACGATGGCGGTTTTGACCTTGCCCGAGCGGCGCAGCAAGTCGGCGAGCGCGAGCGCCGCCTCGTGAAACGTCGGCAAAGCCTCCAGTGCCGCTTCGTAGGCGCGCTGCGCGTGGGTCCACTCCTCGTCCTGCTCCTGGAGCCGCCCGAGCTCCAGCCACACCTGCACGAAGCCGTGATCGAGATCGAGTGCGGCGCGATACGCGGCGCGCGCACCCTGCCCATCGCCGACCTTGAGGGCAATGTCCCCTTGCAGTTTGTGCAGGTCGGCGCGCGCCGGCGCCCGGGTCTGCGCCTGGTGCAGCGCGGTGAGCGCGCCCGACGCATCACCGGTGGCGGCGCGCGCTTTTGCGGTCGCGACCAGCACCTCCACGTCTTCCGGCGCCTTGGCGACGAGCTGCTCGGCGAGCGGCAGCGCCTCGGCTGCGCGATGCAGCGCCAGCAGGCTCTTCACTTCCCCGAGCGCGGCGATCGCCCCCCCCGCCCCCCCGCCCGCGTTCGCGGCGTCGAGCGTGCGAGCCTCGCGGTAGCGCTCCAGCGCTTCGCCGTGCAATCCACGCCGTGCGTAGATGTCGCCGATCAATGTCGCGGCCTGGCCGCGATCAGCGCCGCGCTGCACGGCACGCATCGCTTCCGCGACCGCGAGGTCCATCATCCCTTTGCTGACGTAGTCACGCGCGAGCGCGAGGGGATCGTCCGCCTTCTTCGCGAGGCCGGGCGGCGGTGGCGCCGTCGCTGCCGGCTCGAGCTCCTGGAAGATGTTGTCCAGCAGCCGCTGGTCGAAGGCGAACTCGGCGCCCAGGTTCTCGGCGGCGACGTCGCCGGAGATCTCGGGCACGATGCCGATCGCCACCGTCTCATACTGCAGATCGATCGCCAGCGCGAACTTCTGCGAGACGTAGTACGGATCGAGCTCGAGCGCACGCTTGGTCGCGCGCAGCGCGCCGTCGTAGTCGCCCAGGTTGGAGAGGGTGAAGCTGAGGTTGTAATGGGCGCCCGCGTTCTGCGGATCGGCTTCTACGGCACGCACGAATGCGTTGCGCGCGTCGGGGAAGCGCTTGAGCTCCACCAGCACAAGGCCCACACCATTCCAGGCCGGCGCGGAGGCGGGCTGATCGGCGAGCACCTGGCGATAGGCTTCGAGCGCGAGCTGAAAGCGACGCAAATGCGTCAGCAGCAGGGCGAGATTGAGGCGGGCGCCGACGAACTGGGGTGACAACTGCAGCGCCTTTCGAAATGCCTCGATCGCACCCTCTGTGTCGCTCTGATGCGCGAGCACCACGCCGACGTTGTTCCAGGCGAGCGCGTAGCGGGGATCGACCTCAGTCGCCTGGCGATATGACCCGAGCGCATCCGCAGTGCGGCCGGCCTGATGCAGTACCACGCCGCGTTCGTTCCACAGCTTGGGTGAGTCGGGGATTTCGTGGATGAGCGACTCGTACAGCTCCAAGGCGTCCGTAAAGTCGTGCTTGAGGAGATACACCTCCGCCATCGCCTGGCGGACGAGACGCCGGTCCTCGCCGCGCTCGATCGCGAGCCGATACTCGCGCAGCGCCTCCGTGTAGTAGCCTTTTTGCCGGAACGCGAGTCCGAGGTTGTAATGCGCGAGCTCGCTCCCTTCGGCGACCTCGGGCACGGGCTGCTCGCGCAGCCGATGCTCGGCCGACTGCCGCTCGGCGCGGTAGCGCTCCAGGGACAGGTTGGTCTGCGCGCGCGCGAGCGGCGGGTTGAGCTGGATCGCGCGCTTGGAGGCGGCGCGCGCGTCCTGATGCCGTCCCATGTCGCCAAGGACGAACGCCATGAGGTAGTGCGCATTCGCGTTGTCCGGATTGAGCGTGACGGCCCGCTCGAGCGCGGTCAGCGCCGGCTCGTTCAGCCCGCGATTGTAGTAGACCTCGCCGAGATAGAAGTGCACGACGGAGGAGTCCGGCTCCGCTTCGGCGGCCCGCAGGAACCATTCGGTCGCGACTTCCAGTCGCCCCCGCGCCTTTTCGGCCAGCCCGAGCTGGATGATGGTAGCCACGTCGCTGGGCTTGTGCGCGAGCAGCTCTTCGAATTCCGCGACCGCGTCCTCGAACGCGGCGAGGATCGCGTAGGTGCGGCCCAGCTCCCAGCGCGCATCGCGCTCGTCCGGCGCCTGCCGCAGTCGCTCCTGCAGCTCGGCGACCCGCCGGTCGTAGAAGCCGGTGTTGTGATAGGCGATCTCGAGATTGCGCTGGGCGACCTGCATTCGCGGATCGA
>DATBCA010000058.1:0-2687 GCA_036270715.1 Solirubrobacteraceae bacterium | reverse complement strand
CCCGTCGACTGGGAGAGGTCGTGGTCCAGGATGGCGAACTTCTTCACCTGCTCGACCTGCGCGTATTTGGCGTTGGCGCGGTCGATTTCTGCCTGGATCAGCTCGTGGACCTTGGGGTCGCGGGCGAGCGTGGGGATGTCGCCCGCGAGGCCGTTCTGGCTCGCGTAGATCGGGATCTCTTCCTCGTCGAGCGTGATCAAGACCACGGGGTACGGGCGCTGGTCGCCGTGCATGACCGCCTGCGAGATCCAGCGGCACTGCTTGAGGTCGTTCTCGATGTTCGCCGGCGTGAGGTTCTTCCCGCCGGCGGTGATGATGATGTCCTTCTTGCGGCCGGTGATCGACAGGTAGCCGTCGACGTCGATCGAGCCGAGGTCGCCGGTGTGCAGCCACCCGTCGACGACGGCGCCGAAGCTCGCGTCGGCGTTGTTGTGGTAGCCCTGGAAGATGTTCGGGCCTTTGATGAGGATCTCGCCGTCGTCGGCGATCTTCAGCTCGACGCCGGGAAGTGCGCGCCCGACCGTTCCGAAGCGGTGGTGCTCCTCGGTCGAGATCGTGGCGGCGGTCGCCGTCTCGGTCATGCCGTAACCCTCGAGCACCGGCACGCCGGCTGCGTAGAAGAATTCGAGGATCTCCTTCGCGATCGGCGCCGCGCCGCTGGTCGCGTGGCGCACGTTGCCGCCGAAGATCGCGCGCACGTTTTTGAACAGCTCCTCGTCCGCCTTCTCGAACGGCTCCTTGAGCGCCGCCGGGATCTCCTCGCCGCGCGCCATCATGTCGCGCACCTTCACCCCGAGCGCGATCGCCTGCTCGACCTGCTCCTGCTCGTGCTTGGGTTTGGCCTCGATAGCAGCGTGCGCGAGCGTGTAGATCTTCTCGAAGATACGCGGCACCGAGGGCAGGTACGTCGGCTTGACCTCCTGGATCTCTCCGATGATCTGCTTGGTGTCGCCGCCGAAGTAAGCGATCGTCGAGCCGAGGTCGAACGCTGCGAGCTGGATCAGGAGCGCGAAGGAGTGCGCGAGCGGGAGGTAGAGGTACGTGACCTCGTCACCCTGGATCTCGCCGACCTCGCGCACCATGTCGACGATCGAGCGGTAGTTGCCGTGGCTGAGCACGCAGCCCTTCGGCGGGCCGGTCGTGCCGGAGGTGTAGATGAACGTGAACGGGTCCTCCGAGCGCACGGCCGCGCGCCGCGCTTCGAGCTCGGCGACGTCGCGCGTGCGGCCGCGCTCGCGCACGTCCTCGAGCGGAATCGCGCCGAGTGTCTTCGCCGCAGTCTGTGCGCCGTTGCCGCCCGCCTCGGGCGGGTTCATCACGATCACGGTGCGGAGGTCGGGCACGCGGTCGCGGATCGCGAGGATCTTCTGGAGCTGGCTCTCGTCCTCGCACACAATCGCGCAGGCCCCGGAGTCGGAGATCACCCACAGGCACTCCTCGGGCGAGTTCGTCTGGTAGATCGGCACGACGACCGTGCCGGCGGACGTCGCCGCGAGGTCCGCGTAGGACCACTCGGGGCGCGTGTTGCCGAGGATGCAGACGCGCTCGCCCGGCGCGATGCCGAGGTCTATCAGCCCGAGCGCGATCTCCTGGACGATGACGGCGAGCTCGCTGTAGGTGACGTCATGCCACTCGCCCTCGCGCTTGTAGCGGATGGCGGCGTGCTCGCCGTACTTGGCCGCGGCGGCTGGAATCAGATCGGCGATCGTGCGCGACCCCGAGCCGCTGACCGCGCTCGTCGCCGTGGCGGTGGCCTCCATTCGTTTCTCTCCTCCTCGTACTGGCTGCGTGGACAGGCCAGATCTTAGACGTCTCGCGCGCCCGCCGTCCGCCATGCGGGAGCCAACGGACGCACGTTTCGCGCGCCGTCGCGCCGGGGCGAGCCCCGCCACCGTGCCTACACGGGGTTGGGCACGTCGAGGAACACGTGGCGCACGCCGAAGCGCTGTGCGACGAGCTCGCCGAGGCTGCGCACGCCGAAGGTCTCCGTCGCGTAGTGGCCCGCCGCGATGAAGTGCACGCGCGCCTCTCGTGCTTCGGCCATCACGCGCTCGGCGGGCTCGCCGGTGATGAAGGCGTCGGCACCCACCGCGACGGCTTCGCGCAGGTGCTCCGCGCCGGCGCCCGTGAGCACGGCGAGGACGCGCACGCGCTCGGGTCCCGAGTCGAACACCAGCGGCGCGCGCGAGGTGCTCGCGCGGACCCGCTCGAACAGCTCCGCCGAGCTCACGCCCTCGCCGGGCAGCGTTCCCACGACGCCGATCGTCTCGCCGCGGTGCAGCGCAAAGGGCGCGAGCTCGCTCGCGCCGAGCGCGCGCGCGAGCAGCGCGTTGTTTCCCAGCTCCGGGTGCGCGTCGAGCGGCAGGTGGTACGCCGCGAGCGCGATGCCCGCGTCGAACAGCAACTGAAGACGGCGCTTCAGCGCCGCGTCGAGCGCGAACAGCTGCGTGCCCCAGAAGAGCCCGTGGTGCACGAGCAGCAGATCCGCGCACTCGGCCGCGGCGCGTTCGAACAGTTGCGCGTGCGCCGACACTCCCGTCGCGACCGTGGACACGGTCTCTGCGCCTGGCACCTGCAGGCCGTTGACCGCGTAGTCGTCGAAGCGCTGTGGCGCGAGCACCCGGTCGAGCTCCGCCAGGATCTCGCTCGTCGGGGCGGGCATCGGCCGACGATATCGCCCGCGCGGC
>DATBCA010000057.1:0-8769 GCA_036270715.1 Solirubrobacteraceae bacterium | reverse complement strand
ACGCAGGCGATGGCGCGAGGGGGCGTGCGGGCGAGGGTCCGCAGCGCGCGAGCATCGACTCCCGCTCCGTGCGTCCCGGCGACCTCTTCATCGGGCTGCCGGGAGAGCGCACCGACGGCGGAGCGCACGCGCCGCAGGCGCTCGCCGGCGGCGCGTGGGGCGTGCTCGTCTCGCCGGCGCACGCACAAGCTGCGCTCGCGTCCGCGGCGGGCGCCCTCGTGCTCGAGCACGACGCACCGCTCGCCGCGATGCAGGCGCTCGCGCGCGCGTGGCGGCGCGCGCTCGGCGGCGGCGAGGCGAGTGTCATCGCGATCACCGGCTCGACCGGCAAGACCTCGACCAAGGACATCCTCGTCGCGCTGCTGCGCCGCGCGCGGCGGACGAGCTCGAGCCCCGAGAACCTCAATACCGAGATCGGGCTGCCGCTCGCCGTGCTCGCCGCCCCCGCCGACACGCAGGCGCTCGTGCTCGAGATGGCGATGCGCGGCGCGGGCCAGATCGCCGAGCTGACCGCGATCGCCGAGCCCGACGTCGGCGTGATCGTCAATGTCGGTCCCGCGCACCTCGAGCTGCTCGGCTCGCTCGAGGCGATCGCCGCCGCGAAGGCCGAGCTGATCGCCGGCCTCGCCGCGGGCGCCTCGGTCGTGCTGCCGGCGCGCGAGCGGCTGCTCGACGCGCATCTGCGCTCCGACCTGCGCACCATCACGTTCGGCGAGGGCGGCGACGTGACGCTGCTCGAGCGCCGCGCCGGCGGCGAGGTCGTGATCGGCACCGATCGGAGATCCGCCGGCGCGCGCGAGCTCGTGCTCGCGCCCACCTTCGGCCAGCCGCATCAATTGCAGAACCTGCTCGCCGCCATCGCCGCCGCGCGCGCGATCGGAGTCGAGCCGGACGGCCGCGTCGAGGTCGCGTTCTCCGCGCTGCGCGGGGAGCGCGTCGTGCTGCCCGCCGGGGCTGTGGTCATCAACGACTGCTACAACGCCAACCCGATGTCGATGCGGGCCGCGATTGACGAGCTTGCCGAAGTCGCGCCCGCGCGGCGCGTCGCGGTGCTCGGCGACATGCTCGAGCTCGGCGAGTCCTCGCCGCGGCTGCACCGCGAGATCGGCCGCCACGCGACGCAGCGCGGGGTCGACGTGCTGATCGCCGTCGGGCCGCTCGCTGAGCAGATCGGGGAGACGTTCGGCGGCGAGCTGCACGCGGTGCCCGACGCCGACGCCGCCGCCACGACGCTCGCCACGCTGCTGCGCCCCGACGACACCGTGCTCGTCAAGGGGTCTCGCGGCGTCGCGCTCGAGCGGGTGGCGCAGGCCCTCTCGCGCGAGGGTTCGGCTCGGAGAACGCCCGCGGGCGGCCGCGCGCGCTGATGGGGCGCATCCTCTTCGGCGGCACCGCCGCGCTGCTCATCTGCATCTTCCTGAGCCCCAAGTTCATCGAGATGATGCGCCGGCGCGAGTTCGGGCAGCACATCCGCGAGGACGGCCCCGAAGGGCATCAGCAGAAGGCCGGCACGCCGACGATGGGCGGCGTGCTCATCATGATCGCGTTCGCCGTCCCGTTCCTGATCCTCACCAACTACGAATGGCGCTCGGTCGGCGTGTTCGGCGCGGCGATCGCGTGCGCGCTGCTCGGCTTCGCCGACGACTACCTGAAGATCTCGCGGCGCCGGTCGCTGGGGCTGCGCGCGCGCACGAAGCTCGTCGTCACGGTCGCGATCTCGCTCGGCCTCTGGTACATCGCCGAACGGCGCGCGCACCTCGCGCCGACGCTGCGCTTCCGCTTCGCCGACTACCAGGTCGAACACCTAGGGGTCTTCTACCCGCTGCTCATCTACTTCGTCGTCGCCGGCACGACGAGCGCCGTCAACCTCACCGACGGCCTCGACGGCCTCGCCGCGGGGTGCGCGGGAATCGTCCTGCTCGCGTACGTCGGGATCACTTTCATCACCGGCGAGTACGACCTCGCGATGGTCGCCGGATGCCTCGTCGGAGCGTGCATCGGGTTTCTCTGGTTCAACGCGTTTCCAGCGACGATCTTCATGGGCGACACCGGCTCGCTCGGGCTCGGCGGCGCGATCGCGGGGCTCGCCGTGATGACGAAGACCGAGCTCCTGCTCATCCTGCTCGGCGGGATCTTCGTGCTCGAGGCGCTGTCGGTGGCGATCCAGGTGATCTCGTTTCAGGCCACGCGCAAACGCGTCTTCCTGATGGCGCCGATCCACCACCACTTCGAGCTGCGCGGCTGGTCGGAGACGAAGATCATCCTGCGCTTCTGGATCATCGCGTCGCTCTGCTCCGCGATCGGCTTCGCGATCTATCGCCAGAGCCTCTGAGCGTGGGGACGCGTCCGCAGCTCCCCGGCGGCCCGTATCTCGTCGTCGGCCTCGCGCGCTCCGGCGTCGCCGCCGCGCTCGCGCTGTCCGTGCGGGGGGAGCAGGTGATCGGCGTCGACTCGCGCGCCCTCGGCGAGCCGCGCGAGCTTCGCGAGCTGCGCGAGCGCGGCGTCGAGCTGCACGTCGCCGAGCGCGGCGAGGACGCGGTCGCGCTGCTGGAGCGAGCGCGCACGCTCGTCAAGAGCCCCGGCGTGCCCGCGCAGGCGCCGGTCGTCGGCGAGGCGCGCGCGCGCGGGATGGCGGTGATGGGCGAGCTCGAGCTCGGGTGGCGCCTGCTGCCGAACGAGTTCATCGCCGTCACCGGCACGAACGGCAAGACCACGACCGTCGAGCTCGTCGCACACATCCTGCGCGGCGCGCGCGTCGGGGCCGCGGTTGCGGGCAACGTCGGCACCGCGCTGTGCTCGCTCGTCGGCGCGCTCGCGCCGACGGACGTGATCGTCTGCGAGGTCTCCTCATTCCAGCTCGAGGACGCGCTCTGCTTCGCGCCCGAGGCGGCCGTGCTGCTCAACCTCGCGCCCGATCACCTGGACCGCCACGGGTCGATGCCCGCGTACGAAGCCGCCAAGCTGCGCATCTTCGCCGCGCAGCCCGATCGCGCCGTCGCGGTCGTGCCGTGGGCGCTGCGCGAGCTCATCGCGCGCGCGATCGCCGGCGCCCGGACGCCCGAGCGCCGCGTGATCCGCTTCGGAAGCGACGAGCGCGCGGAGCTGTACCGGCGCGACGGCGCGCTCTGGTGGCAGGGAGAGGAGGTCCTCGGCGTCGCCGAGCTGCGCTTGCGCGGGGCGCACAACGTCGAGAACGCGATGGCCGCCGCCGCGGCGTGCCTCGCGCGCGGGACGCCGATCGAGGCGGTGCGCGACGGGCTGCGCTCGTTTGCCGGCGTCGCGCACAGGCTCGAGGAGGTCGCGACGCACGCGGGCCTGCTGTACGTCAACGACTCGAAGGCCACGAACGTCGCGAGCACGATCGTCGCGCTCGAGTCATTCGCCGCGGAGCAGCGCATCCACCTGATCCTCGGCGGCCAGGGCAAGGGACAGGACTTCTCCCCGCTGCGCGCGCCCGTCGAGCGCGCTTGCGCGGCCGTCTACCTGATCGGCGAAGACGCGCCGGCGATCGCGCGCGCGCTGGAGGGCGTCGCGCCGGCGGTGCGCGTGTGCGGCGAGCTCGAGCGCGCGGTGAGCGCGTGCGCGCGCGCGGCGAAGGCGGGGGAGGTGGTGCTGCTCTCGCCCGCGTGCGCGAGCTTCGACCAGTTCGCCGACTTCGAGGCCCGCGGCGAGCGCTTCCGCGAGCTCGTCGACGGGTTGAGCGGCGATGGAGGTTGAGCGGCGATGGAGGCTTACGCGCGCGCGCGTCGAAGTGAGCCCTGATGCCTGCAGCGCGAGCACGACGCTCGACGCCGGCCGCGGATGCGCGGCCGCCGCGCGCGCGAAGGCGCGCCGGCGCGCAGGCGCAGCCGCTCGAGCAGCGCATGCTGCTCACGGCGGCGCTCTGCCTGCTCGCGTTCGGCGCGGTGATGGTCTACAGCGCGTCGTCGGCGACGAGCCTGCTGCGGGGCCACGGGAACGGCAGCTCCTTCCTGATCAGGTACCTCGTCTACGGCGCCATCGGGCTGGTGGTGATGCGCGTGCTCGCGCGCGACGGCATGGCGCTGGTCGCGCGCTTCACGGGGCCGCTGCTCGCGACGTCGATCGTGCTCGTGCTCGCCGTTCACGTCCCGCACGTCGGCGTCAGCGTCAACGGCGCGCGCCGCTGGCTCGGCGCCGGCCCGCTGCAGTTCGAGCCCTCCGAGCTGCTGAAGCTCGCGCTCGTGCTGTATGCCGCGACGCTGCTCGCCAAGCGCCCGCAGCGCGTGCACGACATGCGCGCGCTGCTGCGACCGCTGCTGTACGTGATCGCGGGCGCGACGCTCCTCGTCGCGCTCGAGCCCGACATCGGCAGCGCGATGGTGATCGGCTTCGTGACCGTCGCGATGCTCGTCGCGGCGGGGATCGAGCGGCGGAACCTCGCGATCATCGTCGGCACGACGCTCGGCTTAGTCGCGCTGTACGCGCTCGCGCGGCCGTACGCGCGGGCGCGGCTGACCTCGTTCGTAAACCCCTGGGCGCACGCCGCGGGCAGCGGCTTTCAGGCGGTGCAGGGCCAGATCGCGATCGGGTCGGGCGGGCTATTCGGCGTCGGGCCCGGCCAGTCGGTGCAGAAGATCTTCTACCTGCCGGAGGCGCCCACGGACTTCATCCTCGCGGTCATCGCCGAGGAGCTCGGCGTCGTCGGCGTGTGCGCGCTGCTGTTCCTGTACGGCGTGATCGCGCACGCGGGCCTGCGCGCGGCGCGCACCGCGCGCAGCCTGCACAGCGCGCTCGTCGCAGTGGGGCTAACCACGCTGGTCGTCTCCCAGGCGATGCTCAACGTGTTCTCCGTGCTCGGCCTCGCGCCGCTCACGGGCGTTCCGCTGCCGTTCGTCTCCTACGGCTCGAGCAGCCTGGTCGTGATGCTCGCCGCAATGGGGCTGTTGATGAACGTCGCCGCGGGCGGCAGCGCGCACGTTCGCGCCGTCCCCGCGCGCGCGTCGCGCCGTGCGGACGGCCGCGGCCGCGAGGTAGGACGATCCCATCGTGAGCACGCGGGCGAGGAACGTGGTGATCGCGGCGGGCGGGACGGCGGGGCACGTCGTGCCGGCACTCGCCGTCGCGCAGGCGCTGCGGGCTGAGGGCGCCGAGGTCGCGTTCATCGGCGCCGCGCGCGCGGAGGCGCAGCTCGTGCCCGACGCGGGGTTCACGCTGCACGCGATCGGAGCCGAAGGCCTCAGCCGCAGCGACCCGCGCCGCGCGCTCGCCGCGCTTGCGCGCGCGGCCGCCGCCACGCTGCGCGCCGCCCGGATCCTGCGCGCGCTCTCGCCCGACGCGGTGATGGGCGCCGGCGGCTACGTCGCCGGGCCCGTCGTCCTCGCGGCGCTCGCTCGGCGCACGCCCGTGCTGCTGACCGAGGCCGACTCGCGCCTCGGCCTCACCAACAGGCTCCTCGCCCCCTTCGCAAGGCGCGTGTGCCTGTCGTTTCCGCCCCGTGGACGCCTCGAGCGCAGGCTCGCGCGGGGCGCGCGAGGGCGGGGCGCGCGAAAGTACGTCCTCACGGGGCGCCCGATCCCGTTCCCGCTCGCGGACCGCGCCGGCGCGCGCGCGGGGCTCGCGCTGCGTGACGACGACACGCTCGTGCTCGTGTTCGGCGGCTCGCTCGGAGCGCGATCGATCAACGAGGCGGCGATCGCGGCGTTCTCGCCAGAGGAGTCGCCCGCGCGCCGCGTGCTGCACGTGTGCGGCCGGCGCGACTTCGACGACCTCGCCAAGCGCCCGCTGCGCGACGGGTACGAGCTGGTGGCGTACCTCGACGTGAGCGACTTCGAGCGCGCGCTCGCCGCCGCGGACCTCGCGGTCGCGCGCGCCGGCGGATCGGTGTTCGAGATCGCGGCGTACGGCGTGCCCGCGGTGCTGGTTCCCTACCCGCACGCGGCGGGCGACCATCAGAGCGAGAACGCGCGCTGGATGTCCGATGCCGGCGCCGCCGTGACGCTCCCCGACGGCGAGCTCACGCCGGAGCGTCTCGCCGCGGAGGTACGCGCGCTGCTCGGCGACCGCGAGCGGCGCTCGGCGATGAGTCGCGCCGCGCACGCGATCGCGCGTCCGCGCGCCGCCTTCGACGTCGCGCACGCGGTCCTGGAGATCGCGCGGCGGTGAGCGGCGCAGGCGAGCAGCCCTGGGGGGGGAGGCGGCTGCACCTCGTCGGCGTCGGCGGCGCGGGGATGAGCGCCTACGCGCGCGCAGCCGCGGCGCTGGGCGCGGACGTGAGCGGCTCCGACGCGGCCGCCGGTCCGGGCACCGAGGCGCTCGCGGCCGACGGGGTGCTGCGCGCGCGAATCGGGCATGCGCGCGAGAACGTGCCCGAGGGGGCGGACGTCGAGCTCTTCTACTCCTCGGCCATCCCCGCCGACAATCCCGAGCTCCTGGCGGCGCGCGAGCGCGGGCTGCGCGCGAGCCCGCGCGCGGAGCTGCTCGGCGAGCTGAGCGCGCTGCGGCGCACGATCGCGGTCGCAGGCACGCACGGCAAGACGACGACCGCGTCGATGCTCGTGCACGCGCTGCGCGGCGCGGGCGCCGAGCCCTCGTGGCTGATCGGCGGCGCCGCCGGCGCGGGTCTCGCGAACGCGCGCTGGGGCGCGGGAGAGTGGCTCGTGGTCGAGGCGGACGAGTCCGACCGATCGATGCTGAGCCTCAGCGTCGAGGTCGCGGTGCTCACGAACGTCGAGCTCGACCACCACGCGACCTTCGCGTCGCTCGCGCAGCTGCGCGAGGCGTTCCGCGCGTTTCTCGCGCTCGCGACGACGGGGATCGTCGTGTGGGACCGCGCGGAGCTGCTGGAGCTCGCGCCGCAGCGGCCCTCCGCGCCGCCGGTCGTCGCGTTCGATACAGGCGAGCTCGAGCTCGGCGCGGATGGCGTGCGCATGAGCTGGCGCGGGCACGATGTCGTTCTGCGCGTGCACGGCGCGCACAACGCGCTCAACGCGCTCGCGGCGCTCGAGGCGGCGCGGCTCGCGGGAGCGGACGAGGCGCGCGCGGCGGCCGCACTCGCGTCATTCGAGGGCGCGGGCAGGCGCTTCCAGCTGCTCGGCAGCGCGCACGGCGCGCGCGTCTACGACGACTACGCGCACCACCCGAGCGAGGTCGCGGCGACGCTCCTCGCGGCGCGCACGCTCGCACCCCGACGGCTCGTCGCGGTCTTCCAGCCGCACCTCTACTCGCGCACCGCCGCGCTCGCGCGCGAGTTCGGACGTGCGCTCGCGCTGGCGGACGTGATCGCCGTGCTCGAGATCTATCCGGCGCGCGAGCGCGCGGAGGACCACCCGGGGGTGAGCGGACTGCGCATCGCCGAGGCTGCCGCCGACGCGGCGGCGGGGCGGACGGTGTACTGGCTGCCGACATTTGCCGAGGCCGAGCCGGTCTTGCGCGCGGAGCTGCGCGAGGGGGACCTGTGCGTGGCGATGGGGGCCGGCGACGTCGACGCGCTCGCCCGCGCTTTGGTGTCGCAATGAGCGCCGGCGCGCCCGAGGTGCCTGCGAGCGTCGAGCGCGCGTTCCCGCTCGCGCGGCTGTCGACCGTGCGCACCGGCGGGCCCGCGGAGTACTTCGCGCGCGCGGGCAGCGAGGACGAGCTCGCGCGGCTGCTCGCGTGGGCGAGCGCGGCGGGGGCTGCGGTCAGCGTCGTAGGGTCGGGCTCGAACCTGCTGATCGCCGACGAGGGCGTGGCCGGCCTCGTGGTCAAGCTCGACCGCTCGCTCGCGCGCATCGAGGTCGAGGGACCGAGGGTCGTGTGCGGCGGCGGAGCGCGCCTGCCGGCGGTCGCGGCGGCGGCCGCGCGGGCGGGGCTCTCGGGCATCGAGTTCGGCGTCAACATCCCAGGCACGGTCGGCGGCGCGGTGCGCATGAACGCCAACGCCTACGGCGGCGAGCTCGCGCGCGTGCTCGATTGGGTGACGGTCGCGACGGCGGCCGGCAGCGAACGGCGCTCGCCGGGGGAGCTCGGCTTCGCCTACCGCAGCTCGAATCTCGCGGCGGGCGAGGTCGTGGTCGGCGCGTCGTTCGCGCTGCGGCGGGCGGACCCGGCGTCGGTCTCGGCGACGCTCGCCGACATGCGCGCGCGTCGCCACGAGGCTCAGCCACAGGGGATCAGGACGTTCGGCTCCACGTTCAAGAACCCCGGCGACGCGCGCGTAGCGGGCCTCACGGCGGGGATGCTGCTGGAGCAGAGCGGGTGCAGCGGGCTCGCGGTCGGCGCCGCGCGCTTCTCGCCCAAGCACGCGAACTTCATCGAGAACACCGGCGACGCGCGCACGTCAGACGTGGTTGCGGTGATGGCGGCGGGACGCGCGGCCGTCAAGGAGCGCTTCGGCGTCGAGCTCGAGCCCGAGGTGCAGACGCTGGGCGACGTGCGCTTTCCGTGGGGCTAGCGGCTGCGCGGGCGCCGCGCGGCGATGCGCGCGGCCGGCGGTAGGGGTTCTCGAGTCGAGGTCGAACAGGGGAGGATGCAGCGCTACCGCGCGCGCCGCCTCGCATTTGCCCGCCTCGCACCGTCGTCCGCGATCGCGCTCCCGCGCCCCCCGCGGCGCGCATCCGCGCGCTCGTCCCGTCCGCTTTCCGGGCTGGCGGTCGCGGCGGGCTCCTTCGCGCGCGCGATTCGCGCGCATCGTCGCGTGCGCATCGCGCTGCTCGTGGCGCTCGTCGCGGTGCCGCTCGCCTTTGGCGGCTGGCGCTGGCTGCGTACCTCGTCGCTCGTGTCGGTCGACCGCGTGCGCGTGACCGGCGTGCACGGCCCCGACGCGGCGCAGAT
>DATBCA010000056.1:0-7322 GCA_036270715.1 Solirubrobacteraceae bacterium | reverse complement strand
GCGCGCTCTCGAGCACCGAGCGCCCCTGCGCCTCCTCCTCCTCGAGGCCCGCGTCCAATGACAGCTGACTCGGGACGGGGAGCACGAACACCGCGTAGACGACGCCTTCGGAGCCGATCAGCTTGGCCGCGCTCGTGAGCGCGCTCGCGGAGACGTCTTTTCCGAAGATCGGAACGATCGCCGTGCGGTAGTCGAACTCCTCGAAGTCGGGCGGGCGTTCCGGTCGCGCGATGCGGTATTCGCGGCGCGGGTCCAGTCCCTGCCGCCAGCGGTAGAAGAAGTATCCGGCCATGCCCGCGACCATCCACGGAATGCCGATCGTGCGCGCCTCGCCGTGGAGCGCCGTCACCGCGCACCAGGCGGCGAACGTTCCGATGCCTCCCAGGACCGCCGTCAGGGGGATCATGCGACCGCGGATGCGCACGTTCCACGGCATCCGGTAGGGGCGTTCGCGATCGGGTTCCTTGAAGCGCAGCGCCACGACCGAGACGTGCGCCGTCGTGAACGACAGCATCGCTCCGAACGAGTACAGGTTGCCCAGCAACGTCGTTTCGCCCGGGAGGATCAACAGGCCAGCGAGGATCGAGAAGAAGACGATCGTGAACCAGGGCGTGCGGAACGCCGGGTGCAGCTGCGAGAAGAGGCTCGGGAGCTGGCGGTGCTCGGCGAGCGACCACGACAGCCGCGACATCCCGATGAGACCGGCGTTGGTCGCGATGAAAAGGATCGTCGCCGCGAGGATGCCGACGTAGTCTTTGGCGATGGTCAGCAACGCCCCGTGCAGTCCCAGGCGCGTGATGATCCCGAGCACCGGGTCGTTTTCGAAGTGCCCGCCGAGCGCCGTGGCGTAGCCCGCGTGCTTGTAGGTTTCCGACAGCGCAGCCGAGAAACCCGGGCCGTGGTGCACCACGGGAAGCGCCGACAGCGCGACCACCGAGATGCCGGCGTATACGCCGAGCACCGCGATCACGACCAGGTTGACCGACTTCGGGACGTCGTGGCCGGGGTCCTTCGCCTCCTCGGCCATGTTCGAGACGGTCTCGATCCCCGTGTACGCGACCATCGCCACCGACAGCGCGAAAACGAGCTGCGTCCAGCTCGGCGCGACGCCGAGGTGCACCTGGTTTATGAGCCGCGACGGGTTCAGCACGAGTGCGACGCCGACGACCACGAGCAGGACCTGCGTGCACAGGTCGGCGACCGCGAGGAAGAGATTGAGCTTCGCCGACTCGCCGAGGCCGCGAATGTTGAGCGCGGCGAGCAGGACGATCGTGATCAGCCCCCCGATGATGTCGCCCGGGTTGTGCGTGAGCGCGGGAAAGAACGCGCCCAGGTAGTGCGGCACGAAGAACGCGGAGATCGCGATCGTGATGATGTAGTCGAGGCTCAGCGCCCAGCCGGCGAAGAACGACACGACATCGTTGAACGCGTGGCGCGCAAATGACGACGACCCGCCCGCTTCGGGGAACATCGACGCCCCCTCGGCGTAGGTCTTCGCGGTGAGCACGAACAGGCCGCCCGCGAACATGAACACGAGCGGCGTCAGCCCGAGCGCGTGCGCCGCGACGAGGCCGAGCGCGTAGTAGATCGAGGAGCCGACGTTCCCGTAAGCCGTCGCGAACAGACCCGGCACGCCGACCGAACGCCGGAGGCCATGCTCGCTCAGCCGCGCCATCTAACCCCTGTTCACGCGCCGCGTGGTGTGCACGGCGACCGGTTCCACGTGGCCAGCGTAGGTTCGCGCGCGTCAAGCTCGCGTCAAGAATCCGCCGCAAAACGTTCAGATTTCGCAAAGGTCGCCGCGCGGGCGCAGCCTGCGCTAGGCGCTCATGCGATAGCCGATGCCGGCCTCGGTGCGGATCAGCCGGCGGTCGGCGTCGGCCGCGGCGAGCTTGCCCCGCAGGTTCGCGATGTGCGTTCGCAGCACGGGCGTCGCGTCGGCGTACTCCGGGCCCCACACCTCGGTCAGCAGCTGCCCGTGCGTCAGCAACAGGCCTCGGTTCAGCGTCAGCACGCGCAGCAACGAGAACTCGATGGGCGTGAGGTGGATTTCCTCGCCGCCGGCCCACACGGCGTGTGCGGCGATGTCGATCGTGACGCCGCCCGCTTCGATCCGGGGCTCGGCCACGTCGCGGCGCGCGCGCCGCAGCGCGGCATTGACCCGCGCGACGAGCTCGCCGGGCCCGAAGGGCTTGGTGACATAGTCGTCCGCCCCGAGCTGCAGCGCTTCGATCTTGGTCTGCTCGTCATCGAGTGCGGAGAGGACGAGAATCGGCATCTCGCTCCACTCGCGCAGACGCCGGCACACCTCGGTTCCGTGCCCGTCGGGGAGCAGCAGGTCGACGATCGCGAGGCTCGGAGAGGCCAGCGACGCGGTGTCGAGCGCCTCGTCGCCGCTCGAGACGAGCAGCACCTCGTAGCCGGCGTCTCGCAGGATCAGGTTGAGCGCGCGGCGGATCTGCGGGTCGTCGTCGCAGACGAGGATCCGGTCCGCTGCCATCAGGCCGCCGCCGGGCGCCACGGCATCGCCGCCACCGCGGCCTCGAACTGCCCGGTGGCGGCGAACTCGACGACGAACGTCGTCCCCTGCCCGGGCACCGACTCGACGCGGATGCGCCCGCCGTTGAGATCGAGGAACCCGCGCGTGATCGCGAGGCCGAGACCCGAGCCCGACGCGTGCGGACCACCCTCGGCCGCGCGATAGAACGGCAGGAAGATCCGCTCCTGCTCGGCGGGCGCGATGCCGGGGCCCTGATCGACGATCAGGATGCGGACGCGGTCGCGCACCGCTCTGGCGCGGACCGACACCGGTCGCCGATCGCAGTAGCGCGCGGCGTTCTCGAGCACGTTCGCGAACGCCCGCTCGAGCTGGGCGGGGTCGCCCTGGAGCAGCGGCAGCTCCTCGTCGATCGAGAGCGCGAACTCGACGTCGGGCGCGTCGATTTGCGCGATCGCCTCGTGCAGCACCTCGTCGATCGAGTACCACACCCGTCGCGGCTCGGCGCGCCCGGACTCGAGCAGCGAAAGGTCGAGCAGCTTCTCGATCACGTGACCGAGTCGCGTCGCCGCGGCGAGCACCTGCTCGCGAACCTCGGACACGTTCTCCGAGGTCGGACGCTCGGCATTGAGCGCGGCGGCGGCCATCAGGATCGCGGCCAGCGGCGTGCGCAGGTCGTGCGAGACCGAGCGCAGGACCGCGGTCTTGAGCTCGTCGCTGCGCCGCAGCGCCGCGGTCTCGACGACCTCCGCCTCGAGCTCGGCGCGGTGCAGGGCAGCCGCGAGGATCGACTCCAGCGGCGGCAGCAGACGCTCGCGCGCGTGCTCGCGCTCGGCGCTCGTGAGCGCACCTTGCACGACGAGCGCACCGATCTCTCGCTGCGCATCGCGCAGCTCGAAGCGCACCGAGCCGGCGTCCGTCGCGTCGTCCTCGAGCGAGGAGTCCGCGCGCAGCTCGATCCTCGCCGAGGACGAACCCAGCGCGGACGCGAGCCGCTCGCCTGCCGGGTCGAGCGCGTCCTTCACGTCGGCGCTGCCGAGGAGCAGCTGGGCGAGCTCGGCGGCGAGGTCCGCCTCCTTGCGGCGCCGCTCGGCCTCGAACCCGCGCGAGCGGGCTGCGTCGGCGACGAGCCCCGTCGCGACCGCGACGACGACGAGCGCGACCAGCGCCGCCCAATCGCGGTCGTCGGCCAGCGCGAAGCGCCCGAGCGGCGGGAGGTGGAAGAAGTTGAACGCCGCGGCGCTCAAGACGCTCGTCGCGACGCCGAACGCGAGCCCCCAGAACGTGGAGACGACGACCACCGCGAGCATGTACAGGACGACCAGCGAGAGCACCGGCGTGACCTGCTTGAGCGGATAGATGACGGCGGTGGCGGCGCCGACGCTCGCCGCGGCGGCGAGCACGCCGCTCGCCTTCGACGGCCGCTCGGACCTGAGGAACAGGGAAGACAGTGCCGCTTGGTCCATGGTCACATGATCGCCCAACCGGCCGACCCGTCAAAGGGGAGCGTGGGCCGCCGCTCAAACGTGTGCCAGCGCGGGCTCGCCGTGGTTGACCGTGTTCTGCGACTCGATGATCACCCTGCACGGACGCGCCCGCAGCAGGTACGTCGCCGTCGGACCGATGCGCTGCTCGCCGGCGGGCGCGTGGATCGCCGACCAGTAGATGACGTCGGCTCCGACCCGTTCGGCTTCGCTGACCAGCGCCGCGCCCGGGTTGCGCGTGCGGATCAGGGCCGTGTGGATCTTGATGCCTTTGCGGCGCGCCTTGATGCGCGCGCTCTCGAGCACCGAGCGCCCCTCCGCTTCCTCCTCCTGCAGGCCCGCCTCCAGCGAGAGCTGGCTCGGGACGGGCAGCACGAACACCGCGTACACCATGCCCTGCTCGCCGATCAGCTTCGCGGCGCTCGTCAGCGCGCTCGCCGACACGTCTTTTCCGAAGATCGGCACCAGCGCCGTGCGGTACTCGAACTCGGCGAAGTCCGGGGGCCGTTCGTGGCGCGGCATCCGCGTGGTCGTGCGCAGGTCGAGAGAGTGGCGCCGCCGGTAGGCGACGTACAGCGCGAGTCCCAGCACCAGCCAGCCGACGCCCGCGATCGCCACGTTGAGGTGGAGGATCGTCACGGTGACGAACGACAGCCCCGTGCCGAATCCGCCGGCCACCGCGAACAGCGGCAGCTCGCGGCCGCGCACGCGCAGGGTCCCCGGTCCGCGATACGGTCGCGGGCGGTCGGGCTCGCGCGTGCGCAGCCGGATCACCGACAGGTGCGCGAGCGTGAACGAGAGCATCGCGCCGAACGCGTACATGTTCCCCAGGAATTCGGCCTTTCCGGGAATGATCGTCAGGCACGCGACCGCGCCGAACAGCAGGATCCCGATCCACGGAGTGCTGAAGCGCGGATGCAGGCGGCTGAGGCGGTCGGGAACCTGGCGGTGCAGGCCCATCGAGTACACGAGCCTCGACACGCCGATGATGCCCGCGTTGGTCGCGATGAACAGGATCGTCGCCGCGAGCAGGCCTACGTAGATCTCCCCGCCGGACTGCAGCGCACCGAGGTGAAGATGCTTGACGATGCCGAGCACCGGGTCGCCCGCGAACCCGCCCTGCGACTCGTTGGTGCCCAGCAGCGTCGCAAAGTGCCCGTGGCGGAGCTTGTGGACGGGGAGCGCGGAGAGCGCGACCACCGGCAGCGCCGCGTAGATCGCGAACACCGCGAGCACGACCCCCCTGATCGCGCGCGGCACCGTGCGCGTCTCGTCGCGCGCCTCCTCCGCCATGTTGGAGATCGTCTCGATCCCCGTATACGCGATCATCCCGATCGGGATCGCGACGAGAAAGTTCTTCCAGCTGGGCGCGACCCCGAGGTGCACGTTCGCGATCAGCACGTGCGGCGAGAGCACCAGCGACATCCCGACGATCACGAGCAGCAGCTGCGTGGCGAGATCGATGACCGCGAGCACGATGTTGAGGCCCGCGGCCTCTTTCACGCCGACGACGTTGACGATCGACAGAAACGACACGACGCCGATTCCGAAGAGGATGTCCCCGGGCGCGTGCTGGAGCGCCGGCCAGAACAGGCCGCCCAGGTAGTGCGGCACGAAGAACGCCGAGATGGCGATCGTGATCGTGTAGTTGAGCATTTGCGCCCACGCCGCGAAGAAGGACCACAGCTCGTTGAACGCGTGGCGCGCGAAGCTCGAGGAGCCGCCCGCCTCGGGGTACATCGCCGTGGCCTCGGCGTACGTCGCCGCCGTGAGGTAGAAGATCACGCCCGTCACGACGAACACGACCGGCGTCAGCCCGAGCGCGAACGAGGCCACCAGGCCGAGCGCGTAGTAAATCGACGAACCGACGTTTCCGTACGCCGTCGAGAACAGCGCGCTCGTGCCGAGCACGCGGCGAAGACCGTGCTGAGACAGGCGCGCCATCCGTTAGCGCAGCGTATAGACGAGCCGCCCTGAGAAACGCCGCGATCCGGCGTCCGCCAGCCGCCGCCGCAGGTGCAATATCGCATTCACCACAGACGGCGGGGAAGGAAGGAGCCGTATGATCTCGACGGCACGGGCGCTAGGCGATTCCCGGGCATCGACAATGGGAACGTCGCGGCGCGGAAACTACGACTCGGGTGAGGATTTCGTCCTCGAATACGGGGAGCTGCGCTTCACCTTCAACGAGCACGACTTCTCCGAGCGCTGCGAGCAGGCCGCGATCAAGGTCGGCTTCGTCGGCGGACGGCTGGGCGAGGAGGAGCTCGAAGACCTCGTCAACCTCGCCGTCAACGGCGAGATCTCCGAGCCCGCGTCGGCCCTCGGGGAGCACGTCAACGACTGCTGGCCCGAGCTCGTAGGACCGGCCGAGCGCTCGCTCGTGCATTGGCTGCGGCGCCTCGTGTTCCGTGGTGCGTGGCTCGATCAGCGAGTCAACGAGGGTGAGCTGACCGTCGCCTACGACGAGGACACCGGGACGTTCGGCTACGTGCAGCCCGGCGAATCGGGCAGCTCCGGCGGAGAGCCGATCGAGCTCGCGCCCGAGCCCTCCTGGGGCCGCGTCGCCTACGGCGGCTAGCTGAGCGTCAGCTCGCCGCCTCGAGCGCCGCCGCGCGCGCCTGCGCGATCGCCCGCGCACCGTCGTCGCCGACTAGCAGCTCGGGCCGCAGCGTCCCGCTCGCGAGCAGGTCGAGGATCGGCTCGCGGCCCGTCGAGGCGAGCGCCGCGTCGAGCGCGATCACCGTGCTCTCCCCTCCGAACGGCTTCGACGCCGTCGCGAGGATCGTCAGCGAGCCCGCTTCGCGCAGGTTTCGGGCTGCCGCCAGGGCCTTGCGCGCGGTGTGCGGGTGCACCCCGTCGAGCCCGTCGATCAGCAGGAGCGCGTCCGAGCCGCGCGCGGCGACGCGCTTCGCCTCCTCGATCGCGCGCTCGAGCGCCTGGCCCTGCGCCTCCGCGGAGGCCGCGAACGTGAGCGCCGCCGCCGGCGCGAGCGGGCCCTCCTGCCACCACGCGATCTCCTCCGGGCGCGCGCCCAGGAGCACGAGCGTCACCTGCCGGCCGGTCTCCGATCGGTCATCGTCTCCGCCGGCCGCGCTCCGATAGGTCGCCTCGAGCACCCTCCGCAGCGTGTCGGTCTTGCCGGCGCGCGCGGGTCCCACGAGGACCGCGCGCGACCCGCGCCCGATCGGCGTGAGCCATTCGATCGCCTCGAGCGTCGCGTCCTTCGCCTCGAAGGTGATCCGCTCGCTCGGATACGCGACCGGCAGGTCGTCGTAGCGGGCGGTCTCCGAAACGCGGTCGGCGGGCTCGCCGTTGATCTCCTCGACACGCACCAGCGA
>DATBCA010000055.1:0-5030 GCA_036270715.1 Solirubrobacteraceae bacterium | reverse complement strand
CGCGGGACGAGGGGCCGCGTTCCGAGGCGGGCGGGGAGCCCGATGGGGCCAACGCCGACGCTGACCCGGCGTGAAAATCGCGGCGCTGCGAACCTCCTCGAAAGTCGGCTCGCTCGTCGAGCTCGCGGTCATAATCGCGATCGCCGTCGGGCTCGCGATCGCGATTCAGGCGTGGATCGTCAAGCCGTACCGCATCCCCAGCGGGTCGATGGAGCCGACGCTCGCGGTCGAACAGCGCGTGCTTGTCGACCGCATCGGTATGCACTTCGGCGACCCGCACGTGGGCGACATCGTCGTCTTCCACCCGCCGACGGACGCGCAGGAAACCTCAGGCGGGGGCGCCGCCAAATGTGGGCCGATACCGCACGTCGTCGCGGACGGGTCCGTCGCGTGCGCCTCGCCCGTGCCGTCCGAGGCCGGCGTGAACTTCATCAAGCGCATCGTCGGCGGGCCCGGAGACCTGATCTCGATCGTCGAAGGGCACGTCATCCGCAACGGCAAGCGCGAGGCCGATTCGTACATCAAACCGTGCATCACCGGCGACCCCAAATGCAACTTCCCCCAGCAGATCAAGGTTCCGCCCGGACACTGGTTCATGATGGGCGACAACCGTGGCGAATCGGACGACAGCCGGTTCTGGGGACCGGTTCCAACGGGATGGATCATCGGAACCGCTTTCGCGACCTATTGGCCGCCCGACCGCATCGGCATCCTCTAAGGAGGAGCATGACCCTGAGGAGGCCGACGCGCGCGGGCTGACGGACACGGACCGCGCACGGCGGCGCGGCGTCGGGCCCCGGGGGTCCTCCGCGCGCGCACGCCGTCGCGCGCGGCGCAAGAGCAGCGGCCGCAGGCTTTTCGCGTTCGACCGAGCGCTCGGTGTGCGTCACGTCGCCGGTGTCGACGAGGCGGGGCGCGGGTGCCTCGCAGGGCCGCTCGTCGCAGCGGGGGTGCTCTTCGACCACGAGCGGCTCACCACGCGTGAGCTTCGCGCGCTGAGCGCGCTCAACGACTCCAAGCAGCACAGCGGCGACGCGCGCGAGGAGCTCTTCCCGCTCGTGCTGCGCAGCGCCGCGCGCGTCGCCGTCGTCTCGCGCTGCGTGAGCGGCATCGACGCGCAGGGGCTGCACCGGACCAACCTCGCCGCGCTGCGCGACGCGATGAACGCCGTCACGCGCGACGTCTGCGGGGAGGTCGCGTGCCTCATCGACGGGTTCGCGCTGCCCGAGCTCGAGCGCCCGCACCGCGCGATCGTCGACGGCGACGCGACCAGCGCGGCGATCGCCGCTGCGTCGATCGTCGCGAAGGTCACGCGCGACCGCTTCATGCGCCATGCCGACGCCCAGCACCCTGGCTGGAGCTTCGCCGAGCACGTCGGCTACTCCACCCCCGAGCACCGCGAGGCGATCCTCCGCCTCGGCGTCTCGCCACTGCACCGCATGTCCTTCCAGTCGCTCGCCTACCAGCAGCTCGCGCTGTAGGGCCAGGTCGTCCCGCCGCTAGAACGCGCCCTCGAGGTGCTCGAGCGCACCCACGCGCCCGGCGCCGTCGATGACGACCCCGATCGCGTCGAAGCGGATGCTGCGCGCACGCGGGCGCGCGGGATGCTCCGACAGCCATGCTGCGCCCGCTCGTCGCACGCGCGCGGCCTTGCGCGCGTCGATCCCCGCGAGCGGACCCTGCTCGCCGGCGAGCTCTCGTTGGAGCGCGCTCGCGCGGCGGGTCTTGACCTCGACGAACACGATCGTCCCGTTCGCCAACGCGACGATGTCGAGCTCACCCGCGGCCGTGCGTGCGCCGCGCGCAAGGATCTCGTGGCCGCGCTGCTCGAGGTGGCGGGCGGCGACCTCCTCGCCGAGGCGCCCGAGCGCGTGCCGCGGGTTCGTCTTCGACTCCATCGACGCGACGGTAGAGGCCGTCGGGGAGGCAACTCTCGCGCGCCGCGCCCGGCGTCGCGTGCGAGCCTCTAGCGGGCAGCGCTCGGCGTCGATGCGCACGCGAGGCGTCGCTCGCGTAGCCTGCGCGGGACCGTGGCACACACGACCGATACGACCGACGCGGCCGGAAGCGGGGAGGGAGCCGGCGGGGGAGAGCACCCCGGCGTCCTTGACGGTGTGAGCGGCTTCATGGGGCTGCGCTGGGATGACCCCGAGACGGTGCGCCTCACGATCCGCCCCGAGCTCATCAACGCGGGCGGTCTGCTCTCGGGCGTGGCGACGTACGCGCTCGTCGACTACTGCATGGGCTCGACGCTTTGGCCGCACACGTCGCGCGAGGAGCGGATCGCGACGATCAGCATCTCGATCAACTACATCCAGACCGCGACCCAGGGCGAGGTCGTGTGCCGCTCGATCCTCGACCGGCGCAACCGCTCCAACGCGGTCCTGCGCAGCGAGGTGCGCCATGAGGACGGCCGTCTGCTCGTGACCGCGATCGGCAACTACGCGATCTTCACCAGGCGGCCGCGCACCGACCCCGCGACGTAGGGGTGCGCCGGTGACGGAGGACAGCGTCAGCGTGGCCAAGCGCCTGTTCGAGGCGTGGGAGCGCGAGGGATTCGGAGTGGTTCCCGAGCTGATGCACGCGGAGGTCGAGTACGTCAATCCGCCGTACGCGGTCGAGCCCGGCACACGCCGCGGCTACGAGGGCTTCGCGATCGCCGCCGAGGCCGTTCGCGCGGTCTACCCGGGCCGCCGCTTCATACCGCTCGAGTTCCACGACGCGGGCAGCCGCGTGGCGGTCAGAGCGAGGGTGGTCGCCCGCGGCGCCGGCAGCAGCGTCGAGGTCGACACCGAACGCGGCTACGTGCTCGAGGTTCGCGACGGCAAGCTCGTCAGTCTCGCGTGGTTCAACCATCCCCACGAAGCGCTCGCCTCGGTCGGTCTGGGGGGGTGAACTGTTGGCGAGGACGCCCGTCGTGCTTACGATCGCCGGCTCGGACTCCGGCGGCGGCGCCGGGATCCAGGCGGACCTGAAGGCGTTCGCACGTTGCGGCGTTCACGGAACCACCGCCATCACCGCGATCACCGCGCAGAACACCCTCGGCGTGAGCGCCATCCATACGCTCCCGGCCGAGATCATCCTCGCGCAGGTGCGCGCCGTCGCGCAGGACATCGGCGTCGACGCCGTCAAGGTCGGCATGCTTGGCACCGAGCAGATCGCGCTCGCCGTCGCGCGCGCGCTCGATGAGCTCCCAAGCGAGGTGCAGGTCGTCGTCGACCCCGTGATGGTCTCCGAGTCCGGCGCCGCGCTCCTCGAGGAGGGCGCGCGTCGCGCGCTCGTGCAGGAGATCGTGCCGAGCGCGAGCGTCGTCACGCCCAACCTCCACGAGGCGCGCGTGCTCGCGGGTCTCGAGCCGCAGGTGCGCGGCGCGCTCGCCGCCGACGAGGACGACGAAGTGCTCGCGCTCGCGCGCGCCGTGCTCGCGCTCGGGCCCCGCGCGGTACTCGTCACCGGCGTCCACCGCGAGCGCGCCGTCGACGTGTTCCTCGAGAAGGGCGCCGCCGCGGTCGAGATCGAGGGCGAGCGCCGGTCCGCCGGCGCCTCGCACGGCTCGGGGTGCACCCACTCATCCGTCCTCGCCGCGCAGCTCGCGCTGAGTGCGAGCCCGCTCGAGGCCGCGCGCACCGCGCGCGCGATCGCGGGTGAAGCCGTCGCTCGCGGGTTGCGCGACGTCGGCGCGGGCGCCGGCCCCGTGGACGTCATCGGGCTCGCGCAGGCGCGCGATCGCGAGTGAGCTCGTCGCGCCTCGCGGGAGCGCCTCGCGGTCCCGCCGGCTGTGAACGCGGGGTCGTTTGCCATAATCGGAAGACGATGAGGTTGCTCCGCTTGAAGCCCGGCCACGGTGAGATCGTGCTCGCGGAGGGCGACGTCGAGGTCGCCGAGGAGGAACAGCTTCTGATCGAGGCGTTTCGCCGCGAGCTCGACGCAGGCATGTGGGCGGCGGTTCCTTCGGAGAGCGGCGACGGGCGCCGCACCGCCGAGCTCGTCAAACAGTTCGCCGACGTCCCGCGCGATGCCGAGCGGGTGATCTTCTTCCCGCGCGCCGCCGGCGGCTGCGCCCCACCGGCGAATCTGCTGGCCGACCTCCGGTCGGCGGTGGCGCTGTAGGCCCATGGGGCTCGCGCTCGGCACGGCGGCCGTTGTGCTCGTCGTGCTCGTGTGGGAGCTCCTGCGCCCGCGGCTCATCAGCGCGATCGCGCAGCTGAGAGCGCGGCGCGAGCTCGCCGCGCGCCGGCGCGACGAGGTGCGCTTCGACCCCGGGCGCGAGCTGCGCGCCGAGCAGCGCGCGCGGCGCCTGCTGCACTCGTGCGTCTCGCAAGAGGAGTGGGAGATGTATCGCGACCTCGGGTTCATGCGCGTGTGGGGCGCGCGCGGCGAGGACTACGCGTACCTCCTCTATCCCCACAGGCCGATCCTCGCCTACGTGCCTCAGACCGGCGAGCTGCTCAGCGAGTACTGCGTCGCGTTCCCCGACGAGACGCTCCCGTATGGCTCCCACCGGCTGCCCGACGCCGACGACGTGCTCGCCAAGTGGATCGCGCTGCGCGGCGACGAGCGCGGCCTCATCGCGCAGGCCAACATGCACCTGCCCGGGCGCCAGGTCGACCCCGACCAGGTGCGGCGCGACCTCGCGCGACTCTCGCGCTGGGAGCGCGCCCGCAGCGCGCGCCTGCGCGCGGCGATCGTCCGCGCCGCGTAAGCGCCACGAGCAGCTTCGACGGCAAAGCGATCCTAGAATGGCTCGATCTTGAGCGCCAACGGCTTCGTGTCCGCCAACCCCGGCCGGGACGTTCAGCGGGTCGGCACCGCGCACTTCCTCGGCGAGGACGTCGCGAACATCCACGGGCCCGTCTGGGGAGTCACGGGCAGCCTCGGCGACAGCCAGTGCTACCTCGGCGTGCTGGGCAAGGTCGCCGCGATCCAGACGGCGCTGTCGGAGCGCATCCGCCGCGACGAGCTACCGGTGCGGCTGATCGCGCCCGTATACACGATCGGCGTCTCCGACGGACAGCTCAACGGCACCGAGC